>CAWUMW010000158.1:0-5491 GCA_963923415.1 uncultured Hyphomicrobiales bacterium
GCTGATCATATTTGATGTTCTGGCCGATCTTGAGAATACTGGGATCCTCTAACAGCGGTTTGAGGTCAGCCAGCGCTTGATCA
This sequence comes from uncultured Hyphomicrobiales bacterium, assembly GCA_963923415.1. Classification (GTDB taxonomy): domain Bacteria; phylum Pseudomonadota; class Alphaproteobacteria; order Rhizobiales; family Beijerinckiaceae; genus CAIYZJ01. The sequence goes on from CAWUMW010000158.1 coordinate 84, forward strand.
AGCGGGATCTGTCCATCCAAAAGCGCCCCGCCACCAAATAAATCGCCCGTGCCCTCACCGACATGCCCCAAAGGAATATAGCACGCCTTATTAGGGGCGGTTGCCAGCGATACGCCGATCAAACTGGCGCTCATCGCATCAAGCCCGCTGGTTTCCGTATCAAAGGCCACATAGCCCGTTGCGCGCGCTTGTGCGATCACGGCGCGCAAGTCCTCAAGCGACTGCACAGTTTGATACTGGCCATGATCGAACGGCAGAGCCTCAAGCTGTTTGCGGATGATCTGAAGCGCTGTTTGTGGGCCGGTTGTCTGAGCAGACGGGTCTGAGAGGGGTGCGGATTCAGTCTCTTCAGATCCCGTGAGAGCGGTCGATGTCCCGCTTGAGGGGTGATCGGAGCGGGCCCATTCCGGATCTGCGGCAATCTGCGCGCCATCGACCCCGTAGAGTTCGGCGACCCGGCGGGTGATGGTGGTAAATTCCATTGCTTTGAGAAAGCTAACCAGTTTGGGGGCATCGGTGGCACCAAGCGCGAGCGCCTCAAGGGGCGTTTGCAGCGGCACATCACGCACCAAACGCACCAGCTTTTCTGAAATGCGGATCAGATCGACAGCCTGCGGATCGGTCAGGGCTTCGCGCCGTTTGGGTTGCGGGATAGTGTGGGCCTGTGCGAGTAGCTGGTCGAGGGAGCCAAACTCACTGATCAATTGGGCGGCGGTTTTTAATCCGATGCCTTTGGCGCCGGGCACATTATCTGTTGAATCCCCAGCCAGCGCTTGCACATCCACGACTTGCTCGGGCGGCACGCCAAAATAAGCGCGCACTTCCGGCTCGCCAATTTTTCGTTCATCGCGTTCACCAGAGGCCGGATCATACATGCTCACGCCCGGCCCGATGAGTTGCATCAAATCTTTATCAGCCGAAATGATCAGTACATCGGCTCCCGCTGCCCGGGCTTGCACAGCATAAGTGGCGATCAGATCATCGGCTTCATAGGTGTCTTGTTCAACAGGGGTCAGACCGAACGCACGCACCACCGCCCGCATCAGCGGAAATTGCGGGATCAGATCCTCAGGTGGATCAGAGCGATTGGCTTTATAGGCTGGATAAAGCGCCTTACGAAAAGAATTTTCTGATTTATCGAAAATAATGGCCAGATGGGTTGGCTTAATCCCCATCGCGCCTTCACGCACGAATTGTAAAATTTTGGTGCAGAAAATTCTCACCGCGCCGGTCGGTAAACGATCAGACCGGAAATTATATTTGGGGTCTTGTCTGATCGATTGAAAATAAGCGCGGAAAATAAAGGAGGAGCCATCAACCAGAAAAACGTGATCACCAGCCTTGACGGGATGCGATGGGGACATGGGTCGTTTTCGTTTCCTGTATCGGGTCACGCAGGGGCTGTTGTGAGGCAAGATCCTGCGCCGCATGAGAGAAGCTCTGCGTCTGTCTTTTCACAAAATAACAGAGGATGCAAATCGTCTGCTAGGCAGACGCATCAGGCAGCGGGCGGTGGCGTGGTCAGCCACGTATCGATGCCGTGCGCGGCTGCATCTCCTTGCGCAAAACAGGCTTGCAATAAATAGCCACCGGTAGGGGCTTCCCAATCCAGCATTTCACCACAGGCAAACACGCCGGGTAATTTTTTCAACATCAAATGCGCGTCCAGTTCTGTGCGCGCTATCCCTCCAGCAGAAGAGATGGCCCGTTCCAGTCCGGCAATGCCGGTGATGGTGAGCGGCAAGGCTTTGATCAAGCGGGCCAGTGTCGCAGCCTCTTGTGGCAGTGGGCCGCCGCAGGATTCACGCAATAAAGCGATTCCAATGGGGGCAAGTCCGGCTGCCCGATGCAGGAATGTTGATTGTGATGTTTTGCCGCGCGGCTGCTGCAAACGCTCGATCAGAATGCGCTCAGGCATATCAGGTCGCAGATCAAGTGTGAGGATGGTGTGGGGATCGGCTTTCAATGCGGTGCGTAGGGAGGCAGAGAGCGCATAAATTGCGCCGCCTTCAAGGCCGCGGCTGGTGACAATCGCTTCTCCGCGTATGGTTTGCCCGGCATGGGTGAGCGCAACGCGTTTGATGGGCTCGCCGGCAAAGCGGCTCACCAGATGATCGGACCAGTTCAGCATCACCCCCATATTGGCCGGCTCAAAAGGATGAATTACAATGCCGTGGCGTTGGAGCATTGCAGTCCAATCGCCTTTGCTGCCTAAGCGTGGCCAACTCGCGCCGCCCAAAGCGAGCAAGATGGCGCGCGCTTTGAGGGATCGGGGCCCTTGATCGGTGTCGAACAGGGCTGTGTGTTCGGCAGTCAGATCCATCAGCCGATGGCGCATCAGAAAGCCCACGCCGTTTTCATTGAGACGTTTGAGCCAAGCGCGCAGCAAGGGGGAGGCTTTAAAACTTTTCGGAAAGACACGGCCACTGCTGCCGGTAAAGGTTGGTTCGCCTAAGTTTTCACACCACGTCATCAAAGCCTGTGGATCAAAGCGGCGCAGCAAAGGCGCGAGCCACGATCGCGCGTCCCCATAACGGCCAATGAAATCAAACAGAGGTTCACTATGCGTCAAATTAAGACCGCCGCGCCCGGCCATCAGAAATTTGCGGGCCGGACTGGGCATGGCATCTGCAACAAGGACACGGTAGCCTCTCTGGGCAAGCCGATCAGCCGCCATCAATCCGGATGGACCGGCTCCAATGACCAGAATATCCGTGTCCAGAATATCCGTTTTACGTGGGGCCAGAGGCGCTGTCATGCGGTGGGCTTGAGCGCGAGCTGCGCCACAATCGTTGCAACGATGGCATCCGGCTCTGCATCAATCGAGATATTGAGCGGATGCTCATCGGCTTGCGGGGCTTCGAGCGTCGCAAACTGACTATCAAGCAAAGAGGTGGGCATAAAATGGTTGCGTCGCTCGGCCATGCGGCGGCCGATCAGCGCTTTGTCCCCGACCAGATGGACCAGACGAATTTGACTGCGATTGCCAATGATCACCGAACGGTAGGCTCGTTTAAGCGCTGAACAGGTAACAATCGCTGGATGATTCTCGGCGATGGAGTGATCAATAAAGGCGGCAATGGCGGCAAGCCATGGTTGGCGGTCCGTGTCATCAAGCGGTTGTCCTGCCGACATTTTGGCAACATTGGCGGGCGGATGAAAACTATCCGCATCCCGAAAATTCCAATGGAGGATTTTTGCCAGTTTCTCCCCCACCGTACTTTTTCCCGAACTGGTCACGCCCATGACCAGGATAACGCGCGGGGGAACAAGATTTTTCATGCCAGGGCCTCTTAGATGCCGAAAGGAGATCGTAACCCGCTTAACCAAGGCGGGAGCGCTTGGGGTCTTTCAAAACGGTGGTGTATAGCGCTCAAGGCGCTGTGTCGATCCGGATCACGCCATTCTGGTCAAGGCGTGCCAGATAATCACGGATTTTATGGCCGCCGATTCGTTCATCGGCCGCAATATCGGCCAGCGGCACCAAAACAAAGGCCCGTTCGGCAAATCGCGGATGCGGTAAGATCAAGCTCGGCCCGGTGCGGCTTTCCTCTCCATAAGCAATCAGATCAATATCGATCAGTCGAGGGCCCCAGCGTTGTTCCTGCGCCCTATTGCGACCCATGATGCGCTCGATGGCGTGGCACACATCCATCAGCTTTTCAGCCGGGAGGGTTGTTTCAATCACCGCAGCGGAATTGGTAAAGTCCTCCTGCGCAATGGGGCCGACAGGGGTTGTGCGATAGAGCGGCGCGCGTGCCACCACCGTGATGTCGGCATGGTGATCGAGCTGATCAAGGGCTGCGGCAATTTGCTGCGCGCCATTGCCGCGATTGCTGCCAAGGGACAGAAAAGCGCGGGTCAAACAGCCAGGTCCTCGCGCGTTTTTTCAACGGTTGCAGAAATACTATCAAATTGCGCGGCAATCGGAGCAGAGGGCTTATGCACCGTTACACTGACCGAGGTGGCTTTACTAAAGCGCTGCAACAGATGGGTTGCCAGCCTGTCAGCGGCGGTTTCAATCATGTTGTAAACCTGTTCGGTAAAAAAGTTTTTGGCTTCCTCGATGACATGCGCATAGCTGACGGATTGGACAATATCATCGCTGATCAGCGCTTCGGGGGCCTGCACCCGCAACTGGATATCCAGCAAAAACCGTTGCCCCAACAGTTTTTCTTCAGCAAAAACACCATGATGGGCATAAATAGCCAGCTGACGGACAGACAGAGTGAAAAAACTCATCGTTTCAATCTTTCGCGCAAGCGGTCGGTGATTCGTGCCGCCTGAACGGCTTCTGCCACATCATGCGTGCGAATGATATCCGCCCCGCGTAGGATTCCAACACTATGAACAGCCAGCGTGCCCGGAAGTCGCCGATGCGGCGGATTTGGCACGATTTTATCAATCATCGATTTCCGCGATGCGCCAAGCAACACCGGCAGGCCCAAGCTTTTGAGTTGGTCCAATCCAACGATCAGATCGAGATTTTGTTCTAAGGTCTTGCCAAAACCGATCCCCGGATCAACCGCGATGCGGTGCATCGGGATCCCGGCTTTGTTAGCAAGCGTCAGCGAGTGGTCTAAAAACCGCAAGACAGTGGCGATGATATCAAGATGGGGGTCAATATGGCGCTGGTTATGCATTAAAATGACGGAGGCGCCGTGATCGGCAATCACCGCTGCCATGTCCGGGTCATGCTGCAAGCCCCAGACATCATTGACGATACTGGCCCCCAAAGCCAAGGCATGATTGGCCGTTTGGGCTTTGTATGTATCAATCGAAATCGGACAGGACACCAGCGGCGATAGCTGTTTGAGGATCGGGCCGACCCGGGCCCATTCTTCTTCTGCGCTGATCGGATGAGCCTGCGGACGGGTGGATTCGCCCCCAATATCCAGAATATCCGCCCCTTCTTCCGCCAGACGCCGGGCATGGGAAATCGCGCTTTGGCTGTCATAAAAGGCCCCGCCATCGGAAAAAGAGTCCGGGGTGACATTGACAATCCCCATCACCAAGCTGCGGCCATAGCCCGTGAGCCGCCCGTCATGGGCGGCAAAGATCGATTGGGTTAACAGACTGTGCGACAAGACATGCATGCTGTGCCTGATAGCGCTAAATGCGCGCTTTGTCGCCCCCTTCTGTGGGGGTGCGGTGTGGTCTCTGCCCTAGGGTTTGTTCAAGATGCGGGCGGGTGCTGAGGGGGGAATGGGGGGCATGGTCGGCGCGCTGATCTGTTGGCTAGCGGGTTTTCACCCCAACAGAGCGGATGAAGAGGCAGGCAGGCAGGAGGGAGGCAGTCCGAAGGCAAAAGGCAGGCAGGAGCGCAGGAATTTGCGCGCACTTGAAGGCCTCGCCTCTTTATTTTGCGTTGTTTGCCCCTCTTGCGGGCCTTATTTTCGGGTCTTTTT
>CAWUMW010000159.1:0-5491 GCA_963923415.1 uncultured Hyphomicrobiales bacterium
AACAGGCCTGTCCGTTCATACATCCAGCGGTACTGCGTGGTCATTTGTTTGACCCGCGTGATGCGATATCCCATCAGGCCAATCACACACAGCGTCAGGAAATCAGCCAGATAATAATGCAAGGACAATAAAGTTTCTTCAAACAGTGCGGCATGGATAAACCGCACCCCGCAGGCGAGTCCCGCCATAGCGAGGACCACCATTGGCCATTCTTGCCAGATGCGTGCGAGGGCCCGTCCAGTGGAATAGGCTCCACCCCCGCCCAGCACAACGGTGATCACCAAATAGGTCCACAACCCGCCGTCCTCATAAAGCCAGTATTGCATGGCGGTAGTCTCCTAATGATGGCCGCCTTCGAGATAAGCGGCTTGCACTTGCGGATCGGACAATAATTGCTTGCCGGTGCCTTGCATCGTAATGGCGCCATTGACCATCACATAGCCCCGATGGGCCAAACGCAATGCGTGATAGGCATTTTGCTCAACCAGAAAAACGGTTAGTCCTTCCTCTTCATTGAGCTTTTTAATCGCGGCGAAGATTTGCTTGGTGATCAGCGGGGCCAAACCAAGCGAGGGTTCATCCAGTAATAATAATTTGGGGCGGGCCATCAAAGCGCGGGCAATCGCCAGCATTTGTTGTTCGCCACCGGAGAGGGTGCCGCCGCGTTGGCTGATCCGTTCCTTAAGGCGCGGAAACAGTGTGAACATGCGCTCAAGATCGTGCTCGAAATGTTGATTGTGATCAACCGCCGCGCCCATCTGTAAATTTTCAAGCACGCTCATGCGCGGGAAGATGCGACGCCCTTCCGGGGATTGGGCAATGCGCATGCGCGCAATTTCATGGGTCGGCTTGCGGGTAATGTCTTGATCCTCAAACAGGATCTGGCCTTCACGCGCTTGCGGCTTGCCGCAGATCGTCATCATCAAGGTGGATTTACCAGCCCCGTTTGCGCCAATCATCGTGACAATCTCACCCCGATGCACATCGAGATCAACGCCGCGCAAAGCGACAATACTGCCATAATAGGTTTTGACTCCCCGAATGGAGAGGAGGGGATGGGGGCTTGTCTGGCTCATAGTCCCACCTCCGCTTCAACAAGGGCCACCTCATCGTCATCAACGCCCAGATAGGCGGCAATCACTTTCGGGTCGTTGCGGATGTCTTCGGGGGTGCCGTCAGCGATTTTAACGCCATAATCCAGTACCACAACGTGATCGGAAATCGTCATCACGACACTCATATCATGCTCGATCAGCAACAAGGAGGTTTTGCCTTCATCCCGAATCCCTGTCAGCAATGAATTGAGCTCAAGGCTTTCTTTCGGGTTCAGTCCGGCGGCGGGTTCATCCAAACACAGCAGCAGCGGATCCGTGCACATCGCGCGGGCAATTTCCAGTCGTCGTTGATCGCCATAGGGCAGATCACCCGCAGCATCATCTGCACGGTCCAACAGATTGACGCGTTCTAACCAATGCAAAGCTTTGTTTAACGCGTGCTCCGCCTGTGCCTGATAGCTTTTGGCATTCAACAAGCCCAGGATCGAGTAGCCGGAAGCGCGCATCAAAGCATTGTGCTGTGCCACCAATAAATTTTCTAGCACAGTCATGCCTTGAAAGAGCCGGATATTTTGGAACGTGCGCGCAACTTTGGCTTTCCAATTGATATCATGATCGGGCAGACGTTCGAGTAGGTAATGCGTTGTTGCATCATGGGTGAGGGTTAGGCGCCCCTCCGTTGGCTTATAAAAACCAGTGATGCAATTAAACACCGTGGTTTTACCAGCGCCGTTTGGTCCAATTAAAGCGGTGATTTGACCAGCTGCAACATCAAAGCTCAAATCATCAATCGCAACAAGACCGCCAAAGCGCATGGTCAAATGTTCAACGCGCAATAAAGGCATGGGAGAATGAGGTGCCATCAGCCGTGCCCCTCCTGAACTTTATCGGCGCCAATCGCTTTTCTTTGTTTGTAAATAATGGACGGATCCCGATGTGCAATCAGGCCGCGCGGTTTCCACAACATCATCAAAACCATGGCAAAGCCAAAGATCAGCATGCGATATTGGGACGGATCAAAACTGTCTCCAAAGATCTGTTTGAGGAAATCCAGTTCCCGCAAAATTTCAATGCCGCCGACCAAAGCAATGGAGGCAACGACCACCCCAAACAGGCTACCCATGCCACCCAGCACAACAATAGCCAAAATTTGTGCGCTTTCCAAAAACACAAAACTTTCAGGTGAGATGAAACCTTGCCGGGCGGCAAAGAAACATCCGGCGAACCCTCCAAAGCCTGCGCCAATCGCAAAAGCGGTGAGCTTGGTAATGGTTGTGTTGATGCCGAGCGAGCGACAGGCAATTTCGTCTTCGCGCAAGGCCTCCCATGCGCGTCCAATCGGCAATCGTCGCAGACGAATGGTGACAAAAGCCGTGAGGAGAGCCAAAGCGAGAATGACATAGTAAAGAAAAATGGTGCGATAGATTGGGCTGAATTCAAGATCAAACACCGCGGCAAAGCCTTCTTCTGAGGCATTAAACGGGATGCCAAAAAAGCTTGGTCGGGGGATCGAGGACAGGCCGGCATAGCCATTCGAAAAATCGACCCAATTGATGAGCACCAGACGAATGATTTCACCAAATGCTAAGGTCACAATGGCCAGATAATCGCCGCGCAAGCGTAGGACCGGAAAACCAAGAATAATGCCCCATAAGGCGGCCAGAAGACCGCTAATCGGCAAACAGATCCAGAATGACCAAAAGCCCAAATCCGGAAAGGTTTCGGGGATCACTTTCGTGGCAATCAACGCATAGGCATAAGCGCCGACGGCATAAAAGGCCACATAACCGAGATCAAGCAGGCCCGCGAGACCGACAACAATATTCAAGCCCCATCCCAACATGACATAAATGAGAATTTGAATGCCAAAATTATCGATCCATTTGATCGATCCAGCCGGACCATTGAACGCCAACATTGCCAGCGGATAGGCAATCACCGCGGCAAAGCCAAGCGGGATCAGGCGCGGGGTGAGAGAAGACAAACGAGAGGCCAAGGAGGGCGTTGGCTGAGCATGCGCGGTCGAGGCGGTATGATGGGCGTATAAGGAGAGCAAAAACGAACCGAGCGCGGCGAGGGCCGTGAAGACCAAAGTCAGCCACCAGCGTGGCTGCAATACCAATTCATTGCTCATATTTTGTTCGGCGCGAAAGGCAACAATCGGCACACAGAGTCCGAACATGACCATGCCGACAAATCCGGCTTGTTTGAGGCTTTTGACGAGCGCGAAGCCTGCTGTTGTGTGAGCCACAGGCTCCGAAGTCTGTGATTTTGACATTAGACTTTCTCCACTTCCGGTCGGCCTAACAAGCCAGTGGGGAGAAAGACCAGTGTGATGGCGAGCAGCGAGAAGGCCGCCACATCTTTATAGTCGATTGAGAAATAGGCGGACCACATGGTTTCGATCAATCCGATAAGCAAGCCGCCAATCACGGCACCGGGCAAGGATCCAATGCCGCCTAAAACTGCTGCGGTGAAGGCCTTGACGCCCGGCACAAATCCATCAGCAAAATTCACCACCCCGTAATACATAATATACATCACGCCCGCGACAGCCGCTAAGGCCGCTCCCATGACGAAGGTGAGAGAGATGGTGCGATCAACATCAATGCCCAACAGGGCGGCCATTTTCTGGTCTTGCTCGCAGGCCCGTTGAGCGCGACCGAGGGGCGTTTTTTGCACCAGATACCAAAACAAGCCCAGCAGCACTGCCGTGACGACCATGATGACAATCTGTTTGTAGCCCAAAGCGGCCATATAGCCGTTTTCTTCATAAATTGGGATCACTTGTGTGAACATGGGCGGAACGGGCTTGTTGCGCGGACCTTGAATGACTTGGATCAGATTGGACAACAAGATCGACATGCCAATTGCGGAAATCAAGGGAGCAAGGCGAAACGATCCCCGCAAAGGGCGATAGGCGGTGCGCTCAATTGTCCAGTTCCAAAGGCCCGTCATAATCATGGCCAGAACCAGCACAACCAATAAAGCCGGTACCAAGGTCCATTGCAGCAAGGTTGTAAAAATCATGAGGAGGAGAAGCGCAATAAAGGCCGAAACCATGAACACATCGCCATGGGCAAAATTGACCATGCCAATAATACCGAACACCATTGTATAACCTATGGCGATCAATCCGTAGATTGAGCCCAAAGTCAGGCCGTTAATCAGCTGCTGAATAAAAATAGCCATCGATGTGCCTCTCCCCTACAGGCATCAGGAGACTTGCATCCTGCTGACATCATGGCACAAGTTTCACAGCACAGCTTTCAGAGCAAACCTGTCAAAGCAAACCTCAGGCGGTTTCCGCACAGGCTGGTCTGACGGTGGGCTGAGTCTGGCTCAGGACCATGGGATAAGGAGGATGCGGCCTCTCTTTAATGAGACGCGCAACACAAGGACAAACTCAAACTCCGCAGCGCACGCCTCAATGGTGTCATAGCAGGGCTTGGCTGTTCCGCCAACCTCTCATTGCAACCATGCCCTATTCGCATGACTGTCCTTAAAGGTGGGCTGAATAATCATAACGAGCAGGCTCGACTCTGTCACAATTCTGGCTATGAATTGAGGACAGCAACAGTCGCCCCGCGGGGCTTGGGAGGTGAGGCCATGGCCGTAACAATGAGTGGCGAGGCGATTTTGCCCGCGAGCCAAGCTGAAGTCTGGGCAAAATTGAATGATCCAGAGGTTTTAAAAGCCTCAATTCCGGGCTGCCAAAGTTTGGAACGGGAGGGCGAGACGGGATTTATTGCGGTCGCTAAAGTCAAATTAGGGCCGGTTAGTGCGACATTTAAGGGCAAGGTCGCCCTTTCTGATCTCGATCCACCGCATGGCTACAAGATCTCTGGTGAAGGGGAGGGCGGCGTTGCGGGCTTTGCCAAAGGCGGGGCCACGGTTCGTCTGGAATCAGTGCCGGAGGGCACCCGCTTGCATTATGATGTCGAGGCGCAAATTGGTGGTAAATTGGCGCAGTTGGGCGGTCGGCTGATCAATGGGGTTGCAAAAAAAATGGCGGATGAATTTTTTGCCAATTTCGCAAAAGCGGTGGGTGGGTCCTGAGAGAACCCGCCAACTATCCCAAAAAAAGCGAATTTGGCGGCTTGACCGCATAGGCTTAATCGTTTCACACTCTGTTTCGAACGGTTTTGGGGCATTTTGGTTGCTCTTGTCTTGAAAGCCTCTCACAAAAGGGGCAAAAAATTGGGGCAAGGGGCCATTGAGGGCAAGAGGCCATGATGCTTTTGAAAGTCGGATGTGGGGTCAATCCTCACGCGGGTATGAGGATGTGAGGGCGATCTCACAAGACTTTAAGTGCGTTTGGGACTAAATGAAGACACGCCGGGGCCGACGATAAGGTGATATGCACTGGTTCGGTTGCGGAGTTGCGAACAATGAACTTTGGGAGGTGATAAAATGGTGTCTGTCTCCATGACGGT
>CAWUMW010000160.1:0-5450 GCA_963923415.1 uncultured Hyphomicrobiales bacterium
TTAACCCCAAAGGACTCAGCAGCCTGCGCCGTTCCGTTGAGCACACGAATGGCGCGCCCCGTTCGGCTATCAAGCACATTTAAACTAAAAATCACCGCGAAAAACACACAGAGCCAGATCAGATAAAATATGGATCGCGCACCAACCAAATCATACCCCGCAAGATTAAAGGGGGGCAAACCGGTGATGCCATCATAGCGACCCAAAAATTCTAAATTGCCGAACGCATAATAAAGCGCAATGCTCCAGGCGATGGTCCCTAAAGGAAGAAAATGTCCTGACAAGCGAATAGTGATCAAACCCAACAACAAAGCGGCCAAGCCTGTTGTCAACAAACAAACCGGCAATGTCCACCAGGCCGACCACCCATAATGTGACGTTAAAACCGCACTGGTATAGGCACCAAATCCCACAAAGGCTGCTTGTCCGAAGGATGTCATCCCGCCGACGCCGGTTAACAAAACCAATCCAATCGCCACAAGACTATAAAGCCCGATATAATTCCAAAGCGTGATCCAAAAATCCGGCAAGCCTGGCACGAGAGGGATCAATGCAAAGGCTGCAACCAAAAGTGTCCAGATCATCCGGGAGGAAGCGAGAGCTCGCATGTTACGCCTCCTCGTCATGTTTAGGAGCCCGCAAAGAGCGCCAGATTAAAAACGGAATAATCGCTGAAAAAACGATCACTTCTTTAAAGGCACTGGCAAAAAAGGCGGCATAGGATTCCAGCAGCCCCACCAAAAGAGCCGACAACACAGTCAGCGGATAACTCGCAAGCCCCGCGGCAATGGCTGCCACAAAACCCTTCAGCCCCAGCAAAAACCCGCTATCGTAATAAATGGTTGTGTAAGCCCCCACCAACATGCCGGAAATGGCGCCAATCATCGTCGCCAAACTAAAGGCCAACCAGCCTGTGACATGCACCGGAATTCCAACCAAGCGCGCACCCAAACGATTAATGGCGGTAGCACGCAATGCCTTCCCAACCATGCTGAATTCAAAAAACAGATAGAGCAAAACCAACAAAGTAAAGGTCACTGAAACAATTCCGATACTTTGCCCTTTGATGATCAATTTTCCAACGGTGTAATTATCAACAAGCAGCGGCAGAGTTCTAAAACCCTCAGCGCCAAAAAACAGCAAGCCTAATCCTGTCAATGCAAAATGCACCCCAATCGCGGCTATGAATAAAGTGAGCACCGAGGCATCAGCCAAAGGCTGAAAAGCAAGCCGATAAACAAAGGGCCCCATCGGAATGATCAAGGCGAGGGTTAGAACAATCGCAACCGCCATAGAGGGTTTTTGCGCGGCCATCACATGCACCACCCCGAGCAAAATCAAAGGAGCGATCACATCACGTCCAACAAGCAGCACAAGCTGTCTGAGCGTCACCTGAAAGCGCGCGCGGATCAAATCCAAACAGCCTGCTGCACAGCCCAAGACAACCAGCAACCACGCCGTGCCGGGCACTGATCCTGCCTCAAGCGCTGCTAAGGTCAACGCGCCCCATGCGACAAACTCACCTTGAGGAACGAAGATGATGCGGGTCACCGCAAAGACCAACACCAAAGTGACACCGAGCAGCGCATAAATAGCGCCGTTGATCATGCCATCTTGGGTAAGAAAAAGGACAATCGTCGAGTTCATCCTGCCTCCAAAGCTGGATCAAGAGTGAAGTCACGCATCAATGACGACAACCAAAACTGACCGTTGCGATCATAGAGCAACGGTCAGCGCCACACCGCCTTAAGGCAGCAAGGTCCATTTACCATCAACAATCTTGATCAAGACCCGCGCCCGTTTATCTAGGCCTGCATGATCCTCAGCTGTGAAGGAATAGACGCCATGTGTGGCTGCCACATCTTTCAAGCCTTCCACTGCATCGCGCAAAGCCGCACGAAACTCAGCACTGCCGGGTTTGCCTTTTGCCAAAGCGGGCTGCACACCCGACAGCATAATGGTGGCGCAATCAAATAAATGCGCTCCAAAACCCGCAAAGGGTGACTTATTGATGCTTTCATAATCTTTGATATAGCTCAGACCAATTTTCTTGGAGGGATGACTATCGGGCAGCAAATCGGCCACCACAACAGGACCAGCCGGGAAAATGGTGCCATCGACATCCTTGCCGCCCACCCGCACAAATTCCATCGTGGAAATGCCGTGGGTTTGATAGATGGGCTTGGTAAAGCCCTGTTCCCGAATGGTCTTATGCGGCATCACAGCCACTGTGCCAGAGGCCACAATTAAAATCGCATCCGGATTAGTTGAAACAATTTTAAGCCCCTGCGCGGTCACTGATGTATCGGTGCGCTGAAAGCGCTCGGTCGAGGTCACCTGAATGCCCTTGGCGGGGAAAATTTTCTGCACTTCATCCAGCCATCCCTGCCCATAGCCATCGGTATAGCCAAGGAAACCTACTGTTTTGACACCATTGGCGACCATATGATCGGCCAAAGCCTCCGCCATGATCGCGTCATCTTGCGGCGCTTTAAAAGCCCATTTTCTTTTCTCGTTCATAGGCCGCACCACCGCACCGGTCGGCACCATGCCGCAATAAGGTGTTGCGGTTTCAGCCGCCACATCCACCAAAGCCAAAGTGGCGGGGGTCGCAGAAGAGCCAATCAAAATGTCGATTTTATTTTCGGAAATCATTTTGCGTGCATTAGCTACCGCCTTGGTCGGATCCGTGGCATCATCTAACACGATATAGTCAATCTTTTGTCCGGCAATTTCCTTCGGCAATTGCGCAACCGAATTTTTTTGCGGAATACCCAAAGCCGCTGCGGGCCCAGTTTGCGATACAGTAATGCCAACATTCACTTGCGCGACCACCGGGCTTAAAGCCAGTCCGAATAAGGCCGCCGTCATCACACCGACGCGTGTCATTGCATTCATAGAATCCTCCCCCAAGGCTTTTTTTCAGAGCTTCGTTGAATGGCACGCTTGCTGCGCACTCTTGTCAATATGGTTATCATGCATAACTATATACGGGAGTCAATCGAACCCTTTTGACGATCGGCGCGGAACCGATTATGGGTTCTCCGACGATAAAGGAATGTGGACTGTGCCAAAGACCCCTACGAGAAAAGCCGCTGGGTTAAAAAAATCTGGTTCGGCAAAAAAAACCACCGCAGCGCAACATAAAGCTTCCCATGCGCCAAACGGAGAGATTGATTACGGCCCCCTTGCGCAGCGCATTGGCTATCATTTACGCCGCGCTCAAGTTGCTGTGTTTGCAGATTTTTATGCCTGTTTTGATCCCGTCACTATTCGTCCTGTTCAATATTCCATTCTCACCATCATCGAACACAATCCGGGTCTGTTACAAACACAGGTCGCCACGGCGCTTGGAATTAAAAAAGCTAATTTTGTTGGACTCATCAGTGATCTCGAACAGCGTGGATTGGTCACCAGAATCCAACAAGAAACAGACCGACGGAGTTATGGCCTTTATCTAAGCGCGCAGGGGCAAGATTTTATGCCGCAGCTGCACGATCTTGCATTGCACCATGAACAGCGAGTCGTGCGAGGTCTCAGTAAAAGCACCTGCCAAGACCTGTTTGCCAGCCTGCAAGTGATCGCCCGTCGCCACCCCGCTTCTGCCTCATCTTGAACAAATTTTGTGCAAACCTGATCTCGGACGGGGGGCAAACCTTCGGTTTGCCCATCAAGACCTGTCGTTGACAATTGGTGATATTCCAACAACAATCCCGGTCTTAAAACACACTGTGCGGCTTGTTCATTTTGTTGCAGAGCAAAAAAATACCAGCCAAAACAGGAATGGGAGAAGCATTCAATGATGGGGCTGGTCCGCGTCGCGTTGCGACGCCCCTATACGTCTGCCATTACGGCTTTCATTATTATCTTAACAGGTGCGTTATCATTAAGCCGGATGATTGTGGATATTTTTCCATCCATCAACATTCCCGTGGTACTTGTCGCTTGGAATTATGGCGGCCTTTCGGCAGAAGATATGGAGCGCCGCGTCGTTCTGGTCGCTGAACGCACTTATGCGCAAAGCGTCGATGGGATTGATCATATCGAAAGCCAATCGCTTTCGGGAACTGGGATCATCAAAATCTTTTTCAAGCCGGGTGCTGAGCTCGGAGGCGCGATGGCGCAAATCAACGCGGTCAACAACCAAGTGTTGCGCGTCTTGCCGCCCGGTATGACGCCGCCCATTCTCATTCCCTTTAGCGCGTCCAATGTGGGTGTTGTGCAAATGACAACATCCAGCAAAACCATTCCTGAAGAGCAAATTCTCGACTACACGTTTAATTTCATCCGTCTCAAACTGTTTACAATTCCCGGCATTTCACTCAGCGCTCCTTATGGCGGCAAAGCCCGACAGATCATTGTCGATATTGATCCAGCCCGCATGGCAGCCAAAGGCATTTCTCCTACCGATGTCGTCACAGCGCTGCAAAGCTCCAATGTCATCGTGCCGGCTGGCGTGGCCCGGATCGGCGAGCGGGAATATAATGTTGCGATCAATTCCAGCCCCCCCAATGTTGGGCAATTTGCCAATCTCCCGCTGACTGTTCGCAATGGCATTGTGGTGACCTTGGGCGATGTGGCGAAAGTGGGGGATAGTTTCGCCAATCAAACCAATATCGTTCATGTGAATGGCGAACGTGCAACTTATGTGACGGTGATGCGCCATTCGGACGCCTCAACCATTGCGGTGGTGGAAGCCACACGCGCTTTGCTGCCTGAAATCAAAGCCGCCGCCCCGGAAGGCTTGGAGATGCAGCTTGATTTTGACCAATCCGTCTTTGTGCGCTCCGCCATCAACAATGTGCTGGAAGAGGCTTTGGTGTCCTCGATTTTAGTATCATTGATGATTTTGTTTTTCTTAGGCTCATGGCGCAATATGGTGATTGTTTCGGCGTCCATTCCGCTGTCTATTTTTGCAGGCATTACTGGATTATATGCAGCAGGCGAAAGCATCAATTTGATGACCTTGGGCGGGTTGGCGCTGGCGATTGGCCTGTTGGTGGATAATGCCACCGTTACGATTGAAAACATCCACCGCAATCAGTCACTCGGCAAGCCATTGACGCTGGCGATTTTGGATGGATGCGCCGAAGTTGTAACCCCGTTGACGGTTGCAACTCTTGCCATTTGTATTGTGTTTCTTCCGGTGTTCTTACTGGAAGGGGCAGCCCGATACCTCTTTATTCCGCTCGGCCTGACTGTGGTGCTGGCGATGCTCGCGTCTTACGTTTTGAGCTTTACCATTGTGCCAACCATGGCGCGTATGATGCTCACCGATCATACTGAGCATGCAACGCAGGGCCTGTTTAGCTATTTCGAAAAAGGGTTTGAATGGGTACGCGATCACTATGAACGCATTTTGGCCGCCTGCCTCCATGCCCGCGCCTTTGTGTTAGGGAGTTTTGCTGTCATCTTGGCTTTAAGCGGACTATTGGCTGGCTCACTGGGAA
>CAWUMW010000161.1:0-5414 GCA_963923415.1 uncultured Hyphomicrobiales bacterium
TCTGTGTCGCAAAAGCTTGAAAACCGTAGGGTTTCCTGCGCTTTTTCTTCGTGACTTCGGGCATTTTTCAGAGCCAACCGTTGATGCGTCACTATCGGCGTCCTGATCGGCAAGTGCAAGGGGTACGGGCTTTTATGGGGCGCAGGCTTATGGGGCGAAGCACAGAGTTGACGCCCCGCTTGACCTGAACCGCTTTTGCGTCCAACCGTTATTGGGCTGCTGCTCTCTTGTTGATCCGCAAGAAAGACAAGGATGCGGTGCTTCATCAAACAGCTTGTGGCAGGAGTTTTGGCAATGCGCGCCCAAATTTATCAGTTTTTGATCGGTTCGGACAATTTTGGCGTGTTGCTGCATGATCCGCAGAGCGGTGCTACGGCCTCGATCGATGCGGGGGAAGCCGCGCCGATTGAAGCCGCCTTGGAAAAAACCGGATGGCGGCTGACCGATATTTTAGTCACGCATCACCATGGCGATCATATTGAGGGTTTGGCAGCTTTACGGCACAAATTCGGCCCACGGGTTGTCGGTGCCGCTGCGGATCAACATCGGATCGAGGGCATTGATCTTATGGTCAAGGAAGGCGACTCTGTCATGGTCGGTGGCTTGCGGGTGGAGGTTATTGAAACCCCCGGTCACACGGTCGGTCATGTGGCGTATCATTTACCGCATGATAAAGTGTTATTTGCTGGCGATACTTTATTTGCCATGGGCTGTGGCCGTCTGTTTGAGGGCAGCCCGGCTGATATGTTTCAGTCCCTTAAAAAACTGGCATCCCTTCCTGCTGAAACGGCGCTCTATTGTGGGCATGAATATACGCTGTCGAATGGACGGTTTGCTCTGCGGGTTGATCCGGCCAATGACGCCTTGAAAAAACGGATGGCCGATGTGGAACGTTTGCGGGCTGATCATCAATTCACTTTGCCCTCGACATTGGCGTTAGAGCACGCCACCAATCCGTTTTTGCGGGCGGATGATCCGGCCATCGCCGAGGCCCTTGGCCTTCAGGGGCAATCGCCTTTGGCGGTTTTTACAGCGCTGCGGGAATTGAAAAATAAAGGCTAAATAGTTTTTGGCCGGGGAATTTATCTGTAAAATAGAATGGGTTACTGTCTGCAAGCCCTGTGAAACAGGAGTAAAAATCACAGCCAGCCTGATCGGCCCGCTTCTCATTTGCTGTGATCTCGTTTAGGGTCGCCGCTGATTCCGTGATCCTCCTGTGCCGCATGCGGGATATGAGTCTGTCTTGCGGCGATGGGCCCGATTTGAGGCCGGGTTTTTTAGACCCGTTATGCAGACTTTCAGGGGTGTCACGCGGGCTCGTCTGTGCGATGGCCGCTTGCGCGGTTTTGATAAAGGATTTGGGACAAAGGATTTGGGACGATGACGGAAAAAACCACCGACGCTACATTTGAAGCGGATGTGTTGAAGGCTTCACAGCCTGTTGTAGTTGATTTTTGGGCGGAATGGTGTGGTCCTTGCCGCATGATTGCCCCCGCTTTGGATGAAATTTCACGCGAAATGGGCGATAAAGCGAAGATTGTTAAATTGAATGTCGATGAAAATCCGGCTGTGGCTGCTCAATATGGCATCCGCTCGATCCCGACATTGCTGATTTTCAAAAACGGCCAATTGGCTTCACAAAAAGTGGGTGCAGCCTCTAAGACCGATTTGTCAAAATGGATTTCAACCAATCTGTGATCACCAGATTGCGCAGAACCAACAGCGAGGGCGCCTGACGGTGCCCTTTTTTATGGGCTTTGTTATTTTCTGCGCTGTGTTAATCGGGGCGGAGATTGCTGCGCGCGAGCACATCACCCGCCAGATAGAGCGAGCCACAAATCAGCACGCAAGGGGGTGTTTCGAACCGCTGAGCAGCAATCAGACTGAGGGCCGCATGGCAATCAGCCGCCTCTTGAGCCGTGAGGCCGATTTGACGGGCTTGTGCGGCGAGTTCTGCCGCAGGTCGACTGGCCGCCTGATCAGGGACCGGAATAGCGATTACATGCGGTGCGAGAGGGCGAAATTGTTCTAAAAAAGCCTGCGAGTCTTTTGTATTGAGAAGGCCTGTCACCAGCACAAAGGGTCTTGCGGGACGCTGTAAAAGAGGTGCAAGGCTTGCTACCACCGCGCGGGCTCCATCACTGTTATGGCCGCCGTCTAACCACAGATCACTTCCCGATGGTAAAAGCGCCGCCAAAGGACTTTTGCTGATATTTTGCAAGCGCGCTGGCCAAGAGGCCGTGCGCATGCCCTCTTCAAAACAGTGCAGATCTTGTCGCCCGAATCCTGTGCTGCGGAGAGCGGCAATGGCGGTGCCTGCATTGATCTGTTGATGCAAACCAGCCAAGCGCGGCAGCGGTAAATCCAACATGCCGCGGTCGTCTTGATAGATCAGCCGTCCATTCTCTTCCAGCACATGATAATCCTCGCCTTCCCGCCACAGCGGGGCGCGCTGGCGCAAAGCGGCTTTTTGAATGATCTGCGCAGCAAGCGCAAAAGGCTGGCGGGCTACGATCACAGGCGTTGAGGGCTTGATAATCCCGGCTTTCTCAAGCGCAATCGCGTCAATGGTTGATCCTAAGAAATCGGTATGATCAAACGACACGGGGGTTATTACGGTGGCGAGCGGTTTTTCGATAATATTGGTGGCATCATAGCGCCCGCCCAAGCCGACTTCCAATAATAACAGATCGGCAGGATGTTCACTAAACAACAACACAGCGGCTGCAGTCAGCACTTCAAAAATTGTGATGGGTAAGCCCTGATTGGCCTCTTCGCATCGCGCAAGCGCGTGCGCCAAATCGGCTTCTGTGACAAGAGAGCCACCACCGGAGCGGCCCAATCTGATGCGTTCATGCATGGTGACGAGATGGGGTGATGTATAGACATGCACCGCAAGGCCCGCAGCTTCTAAAATCGCCCGCATAAAGGCAATGGTGGATCCTTTGCCATTGGTCCCTGCGACATGAATGACAGGCGGCAAACGGTTTTGCGGATGATCAAGGGCTGCTAGCAAACGCTCGATGCGATCGAGCTTGAGATCAATCAGCCGCGGATGCAAGGCTGTCAGGCGGTCAATGCGTTGCGTGGAAGTCGCCGACACGAGTTCATCCTTTGCAGAGGCAGAACCGGTGGCGCAGGCCCTCGGTTCTGCAAAGCGTTTTTTGTTAGCGCGCAGCGATGACGGCAATTTCAACTTTGTATTCGGGGGCAGCCAATTTGGCCTCAACCGTTGCCCGCGCGGGTGTGCAGCCTTTGGCAACCCAACCATCCCACACGGCATTCATATCGGCAAAGCTGCTCATATCCGTCAACCAGATATTGGCTGACAGCAATTTGGTTTTGTCTGTGCCGGCTTCGGCAAGAATGGCATCAATCTGCGCCAAAATATCGGCAGTTTGGTCATGTACGCTGCCGCCTTTGGTGGTGCTGGCAACTTGGCCGGCCAGATAAACGGTGTTGCCATGAATCACGGCTTTGCTCATGCGCGGTCCGGTGCCGATGCGGGTGATGCTCATTCTGATCTCCTCAAGACAATGAAAGGGTCGATATTCTGGGTGATGAAGAAAGTGGATTAGGAAAAGAGCCGTCCATGCGAAACAAGGCGCAGGGGCACTCTCCTCACGGGTTAGCCTGAAGGATGCGATCATTCAACCCTTTATTGACAAGTTTTGCCGCTGCCCATTGCTCTAAGCCCGCACAAGCGATAGGAAAGTTGGGTCCTTGGCGTAAAATTGACCCGAATGGGTCAGGCTGTGGGAAAATCAGACCCAGTCTATGGGGTGCTGGTCTGCCCCTGGATTAAGGACGCAAGAATAGATTTCAAGGACCACGTGCAAGAGAACGGCAAGGACTTTGCAAGAAAATTGCACCAGACGACAGAACTGCAAGAGAGCTACAAGAGAAGTGCAAGAGATACGCGCATGAGCGAACATGATTATCTGGTTGAAAGACGCGGACTGAAAAAAAGCCGGTCACGCTGGCGTATTGCCACTTTTGTGGTTTTAGCGGTGGCCCTGATTGCTGCGGGTGGTTGGCAAGTCGGGCGCGACGTCATGAGCGAGCATCAAGCGCATATTGCACGGCTTGATGTGCGCGGTGTTATTACCGCAGAGCAATCAACACTTGATGTGATCAAACGGATCAAGGACAGCAAAGCGCGCGCGGCTTTGGTGATGATCGATAGTCCCGGCGGCACAGTGGCGGGGTCCGATGCGCTTTATATGGCTTTGCGGGATTTGTCGGCCAGCATGCCTGTGGTGGCGGTTGTGGATGGCATGGCGGCGTCAGGCGGCTATATTGCAGCGCTTGCGAGTGATCATATTGTTGCGCGGCGCACAGCCATTGTTGGATCGATTGGGGTGTTGTTTCAATATCCCAATATCGTCAAATTGCTTGATACGTTAGGGGTGAAAATGGAGGGGGTGAAATCAAGCCCGCTCAAAGCCGCGCCCAATCCGGTTGAAACAACCACACCAGAGGCACGCGCTGCGCTGGAAGCCGTGGTGATGGATACGTTCGGCTGGTTCAAGGATTTGGTGCGAGAGCGTCGTCATCTGACGGAAAGCGAATTGGCACTGGTCAGTGATGGGCGGGTATTTACCGGCAAGCAAGGATTAGCGCTGCGTTTGGTCGATGGATTGGGCGATGACAAAGAGGCGATTGCGTGGCTTGAACAGCATAAAGGCGTGCCGAAGGATCTGAAGGTCAAGCGTTATCGTCCAAAAAACAACTTGGATCGGTTTGATTTCGTCAATGGGGCAGCGACAGTGGCGCAAGGGCTGGGTTTGGACCTGCTGGCGCAGCTTTTGCAGCGCAGCGGAAAGGAAAATCAGGCAGGTCTGCTTGACGGACTTTTAGTGCTCTGGCACCCTAGCGCCCAGTAAAGGCTTATTGTACAGGCTTATCGTTAAGATTTTGGGAACAAAGGTTTTTAATTATCATGATCAAATCCGAATTGGTGCAAAAAATAGCCGATCGTTATCCCGAGCTTTATCAGCGCGACGCTGAAAATGTCGTCAATGCCATTCTCGATGAAATTGGCAATGCCTTAGCCCGTGGGGATCGGGTTGAAATTCGTGGCTTCGGGGCCTTCTCAACCAAGCAACGCGATGCGCGTGTGGGACGCAATCCGCGCACGGGTGATCATGTGCCGGTCGAGCAAAAATTGGTTCCTGTATTCAGAGCCGGGAAGGAAATGCGCGAACGGATCAATCGGTCGCGTCAACACGCGTCGTAACAAAAACCTCTTAAGAGAAAACGCTCTTAAGAGCGGGGAGATCGGGTCGTGTTGTCGGTGGCCCGTGATGGGGATGCGATCAAGATGGCCGATTATGCGGGCCGATCATGTTGGTTCTGCATCATGTTGGTTCTGCAAAGCCCAAAGCGGCATAGACTGATAGGCGGGTGAGGCC
>CAWUMW010000162.1:0-5408 GCA_963923415.1 uncultured Hyphomicrobiales bacterium
CAATATCCATTCTGCGTCATTGCGAGCGACGGAACGTCGCGCGGCAATCCAGTCATGCGCTTATACTTTTCGCGGCGTTGTTTTTTCTGGATTGCTTCTCGCTGCGCTACGCGAGCGATCGCAATGACTCTGCTGAGATCACATACAAAAAAGCCGACCATGATGGTCGGCTTTAAACTTTAAAAATTAAAGTGGCAAGCAGGTCAATGCTGCACCACATCGGCTGCAAATTTTAACGCCGCTTCTGTTTTCGACGCGATTTCTTCTCGCGATACATGCGGGGCAATTTCAATCGCCGTCAAACCGTCCTTGCCCACGGTGAAGACACCAAGATCGGTGATCACCATATTGACAACACCCGCGCCGGTTAAAGGCAAAGTGCAGCGCTTGAGCAGTTTCTTTTCGTCTTTGGCGACATGCTCCATCAACACAACAACCTTTTTGACGCCCGCGACCAAATCCATCGCGCCGCCCATTCCCTTAACCATTTTCCCCGGTATCATCCAATTGGCGAGGTCACCATTTTCTGCAACCTGCATGGCCCCCAAAATGGACAAATCAATATGGCCACCGCGGATCATCCCGAAACTGTCAGCGGAACTAAAATAGCTGGTGGTTGGCAATTCAGTAATGGTCTGCTTGCCAGCATTGATCAAATCCGGGTCTTCCTCACCTTCATAAGGAAAGGGGCCCATGCCGAGCATGCCATTTTCACTTTGCAACTGCACGGTCATCCCAGCTGGAATATAATTCGAAACCAGCGTGGGAATACCAATCCCTAGATTCACATAATAGCCGTCGCGCAATTCCTTTGCCGCACGGGCTGCCATTTCTTCACGTGTCCAAGCCATGGGTCAACCTCCCTTTAAGCGTGCTTGCGCACGGTGCGCTGTTCGATATGTTTTTCGATGCCATGCGCATCAATCATGCGCTGCACGAAAATGCCGGGCGTAATGATATGATCAGGATCAATCGTGCCACATTCAACCAGATGCTCGACTTGCGCCACAGTCACTTTGCCGGCTGTCGCCATCATCGGGTTAAAATTACGTGCGGTCTTACGATAAACCAGATTGCCTTCTTTATCGCCCTTCCACGCATGCACAACCGAGAGATCAGCAACAAGGCCTGTTTCCATGACATATTTTTCGCCATTGAATTCGCGCTCATGCTTGCCTTGGGCAATCAGCGTACCGACACCCGTCTTGGTATAAAAACCGGGGATCCCTGCGCCACCTGCCCGGATCCGTTCCGCCAGTGTGCCTTGCGGATTAAATTCAATCTCCAACTCGCCAGCCAGATATTGCTGCGCGAAGGTCTTGTTTTCGCCCACGTAAGAGGAAATCATTTTTTTGACTTGGCGGGTTTCCAACAACAGGCCTAAGCCAATGCCATCAACCCCCGCATTATTGGAAATGATGGTCAGACCTTTGATCCCGGAATCCCGAATGGCCTCAATCAGCAAATTGGGGATACCGCATAATCCGAAGCCCCCCGCCATAATAACCATATCATTTTTCAATAGGCCGGCGAGAGCCGCCTTGGCGTCCGAATACACTTTTGATGACATGCTGCCTCCCTCTTGGCCCAAGGATTAGGCCATCCAACGCATCTCCAACTGATTGGGTTTATGCAGGCAGTTCCGGCACTTGGCAAGAGCGAAGACCGGCCAAAAACAGACATCCCCCTGATGAAAAAGGTAAAAACCAGTCCAAAAAGCTGAGGATTGGTTTTTAGTCTTGCTCTTGGACCGCTGCGGCAACCGGAACAGCCCCTAATCCATCCTTGCCATAGATGTCATCGCGAAACTCTAAAACACCTTCGGGCGTCGCCCAACCCGTCACATAGATCCAATAGACCGGCACCGTTTGCGCCAACCGCGCATCAACCCGATTGCCCGATGCAATGGCTGCATCAATTTGTTCGCGCGACCAGCCGGGCGTGTCTTTAAGCAACCATGTCACATAGTCGCGCACATTTTGAATCCGCATGCAGCCGGATGACACAAACCGGAAATCATCCCCAAAAATTCCTTTGGCTGGCGTATCATGCATATAAACACCATAGGGATTGGCGATATTGATGCGGACAAATCCCAAAGAATTGAACTCGCCGCCTGTATCCTGCCGGAACACATAGCGGGTGGCTTCATCAGACCGCCAATTGATTTGGCGCGGCTGCACCTCCTGCCCATGTTGATCATAAACACGGATATGGTTTTCGGTGAGATAGTTGGGATCAGCCTGCATTTTCGGGATCAAATCCTTACGGATGATCGAAGCCGGCACGGTCCAAAACGGATTGAAATTAATATCGGTGGCGCGCGTCGTCATGATCGGCGATTGACGATCGATTTTACCCACACCTGCCGCATGGCGGGTTGCCACCTGCCCGCCTTCAACCGTTTCGACAAGGGCGGCAGGGATATTCGCCACCACGAAACGGAAGCCCGGATTGGCCGGATAAGACTTCAAGCGCACCAAATTAATTTCCAATTGGCGTAACCGCACATCAGCCGGAATATTCATGGCGGTGAGGGTCTGTGTGCCAAATTCACCATTGCTGGTCAGACCATGACGTTCTTGGAACTTGCGCACCGCCGCTTCAACATAAGAGTCAAAAATAGGCGAATCTGACAGGTTGCGCTCCAGATCCCCGCCAGCGATCAGCCGCTGCCGCAAAGCGGTGACAGCCTTATCCCGCTGCCCCAATTTGAGCTTCACCTTGGGCATGATCGGCCAACCGCCTTGCGCAACGACAGTCCGCATCATCTCGATGGCGTGTTCGGTCGCCATAATGGTTTGCGCCGATAAAATCGGAGCTGAGGAGCGCTGCAAGCGCATCGTGGCAGCCGCATCATAAGACTGGCCCCATTCTGCCTGACCCGTGTCGACATCCACCGGGGCAGCCTGCACCTGCCCTATTGCAAACCACATCGCGGCCAAAGACAGGCCCATATCCCGACGGGTCAATGCATGTTTCATCATCAATTCCAATTCCTTACCAATCCCTTGCGGGGCCAATGCGATGAAGAGGGCGAAAAAGCCATTTGAACTTTTCCTGCCAGATCAATGTAAACAAACCGTAAGTATTCGGAAAAAGTCTATTTAAAATGACATTTGACCGATTCATCCGGCAAAAATATGGCAAAGTTGTTCTTTCAACAGTATAAGACATTTTGTGATGTCAAACCATTCCCATTCCGCAAATCAGTCTGCAAACCAGTCGGCCACGCAATCAGCCAACTTGGCCGCACCCCCAGCCCGCGACCTTGCCTATGATGTCGCGATCATCGGGGCTGGTTTAGCTGGTCAGGCTGCTGCCCTAGCGCTCTCCGCCCTGCCTTTGCGCATTGCCTTGATCAGCGGCCCCGCCCCAACCGCCGATGGTCGGACCGTCGCCCTGATGCCTGAAGCCCTGACCATGCTGACCAAATTGGGGCTTGGCCAGCTGCTTGAGACCGCAGGGGCGCCGTTGATCCGTCTGCGCCTGATTGATGACAGCGGCAGCCTGTTCCGTCCGCCTTCAGTGCTGTTTCATGCCCGCGAATTGGGGCTCGACGCATTTGCCATCAATATCGAAAATCATCGACTGCATGCCGGACTGCAAGAAAAAATCAAAGACACAGCCAGGATTGCAGTCTTTGAGGATCGACTGGAGCAGACCCGCTGCGAGGGGACTGAGCGCTTGATCACGCTAGCCAGCGGTCGGTCGCTGACCACCCGCTTGTTGGTCGCTGCCGATGGCCGCTCATCGCCCACCCGATCAGCCTTAAACATTGGCACGACCGTGCAATCCTATGATCAAGTGGCTTTGACCGCATTGTTTGAGCACCAACGCCCGCATGAGAATTGTTCCACCGAATTTCACACCCGATCCGGACCCTTTACGCTGGTGCCGCTGCCGGGCCAGATGTCCAGCCTGGTCTGGCTGACCGCCCCTGCTCAGGGGCAAAAGTTGCATGATCTTCAAGATGATGCTTTTTCAGAAGCCTGCGAACAGCAAGCCCAATCGATTTTGGGCCGGATGCAGTTAAAAAGCCGCCGCAGCCTTGTGCCGATGGCCCGGATGCAGGTCGAGCGGCTCATGGCTGACCGCGCCGTGCTGATTGGCGATGCGGCCCATGCCTTTCCGCCGATTGGTGCCCAAGGACTTAATCTTGGCCTGCGGGATGCCGATGATCTGTTTCGCTGTCTTAAAGGGCAAAGCGATGTCGGTGCGCCATCCGTCTGTGCGCAGTATGCAGATCTCCGCAAAAACGATATTTTTCTGCGTTTGCAGGGCGTTGACCTCCTCAATCGCTCCTTGCTCAGCCCCTATCTGCCAATTGATTTCATGCGCGGCGCTGGTTTGCTGGCACTGTCCGCCATTCGTCCGCTGCGTCGGTTCATCATGCAGCAGAGCATTAAACGACCGCACCCGCCACAATGGCCCCAGCGGTGAAATGCTCCATCAGTGTGCGAAACTGCGTGATCGAAACATCCCATAAAGAGGTGGTCGTTTACCGCTTTTTATCCCGGAAATCGTCCTTTTTATCTCGGAAATCTTCATAGGGGCGTGAATAAGAGGCCCGACTGCGCCAATTCTCGACATAACTGCGCGCTAATTCCGGATGATGGCGAATGAGTAAAACATTCTCGGCATTGCGCTCTTGCGCCGATTTGGTGAAATTAAAACTGCCCGTAATGACATGCGTGTCATCAATCACCATGACCTTGTTATGGGCAATGGCAACTTTGTCATCAATCAGCACCGCAACCCCTTGATTTTGCAAAAAAGTAGCCGCGCTATAGCGCTCTTGTTCATTGGTTTTATCCAATAAAACCCGCACATCAACGCCACGCCGCTTGGCCTGCGCCAAGGCGCGCATGATCGGCTCGCTGGTCATGCCATAGGCTTGCACCAATACCCGCTGCGAGGCCTGATCCAACTGATCAACAATAAATCCCGTGCAATCTTGCCCCGGTGTAAAGCAACTGCGGATCTCCACCGCCCATGCCGTCGACACCAAACCCAGCAAAACTGCCACAAACACCAGTAACCGAACTTGTGCCCTCATACGCAACAAACCCCAACAAACCACACGACTTCAAGACCATAGCCAATCCGAGGCCGACTCTATTTCTCACTCTACACGAAAACAAAACAAGAACAAGCGCTTTGACAGCGCTTGACTTTCTCGCTGGTCCAGTCACTGAGAGGCAGTCGCAGCCGAATGTGCGCTCAGGCCCCCTGTGGGGCCAGCGCGCGCGAAGGGGCCGGGACGCGTCAGGCAGAAAGCAGATCATGGCAATTTTGGAAATTTTCAAGCAATTACGGGCCGCTGATGAGCGGCTCGATCAAATTTATGGCTCGTCCACGCTGTTTAACAAGCGTATGGGCGATGGGGGTGCGCAAAACCAATCCCT
>CAWUMW010000163.1:0-5401 GCA_963923415.1 uncultured Hyphomicrobiales bacterium
GCCAAATTATTGCGGTCTGACCCTAGACCATGGCGCAAACTGCGCCTATTTTGAGAATGTCTATTTAGTTTGACGCTCAGGAGGCTTTCTATGCAACGCGCATCATCGGTGTTACGTAAACCCGCGGTCAAGAGTGAGCGTGTGATTGACCATGTGACGCTTGATCATGAGGGGCGACACACACGGCGCGTTGTCTTGAATGGTGAAAAAGGCACAAGCTTTTTGCTTGATCTTGAGAAGGCCACCCACCTCAATGATGGTGATGCGTTAAAATTGGATGACGGCCAATTGATTGTGGTGCGCGCAGCCCCCGAAAGCCTGTTGGAAATTCGGGCTGATAATCCGCTGCGCTTGTTGAAAATGGCATGGCATATCGGCAACCGTCATACGCCGGCAGAGCTGACCCCGGAAGCTCTCTATATTCAAGATGATCATGTGCTAGCGGAAATGGTCAGAGGACAAGGCTGCCAGATTGCGCATGTTACACGGCCCTTCCATCCTGAATCCGGCGCCTATGCAGCGCATGATCATAGCCATGGCGCGCATGCGCATGACCATGCGGGACAGTGCGGGTGCGGTCATGATCATGGGCATAGTCACAGTCATGATCACAGTCACAGCCACAACCATGATCACGGCTCAGGATGTTGTGGCGGGCACCATCATCATGAGCATCATCATGGACATGCGCATGCGAGCAAGTGTGGATGCGGACATGAGCATCATCATGGACACGATCATGGGCATGACCACCATCCCCATGACCATGCGCCTCATCAGCATAAATAAAACTAAAGCGTAGCCTAGTTTTTCGCGTCGAGCTCTTTAACGATTGCAGCGATCACGCGGCTTTCTGTTGGGCCGGTCATGGTGCCAAAGACGGCCGCGATTTGGCCGTCGCGCCCGATCAGATATTTATGAAAATTCCAGCGCGGTAAGTCATTGGGTTTTTGCGCTGCGGCCCATTTGTAAAAAGGATGCGCTTGCTCGCCCTTAACATGGTGTTTGGCTGTCAGAGGAAAATGAGTTCCATGCTCTTGTTGGGCATGGGCGGCGATTTCAGCCGGAGCATCAGCCTCTTGTCCGCCGAAATCCCCTGAGGGGACGCCAATCACCATCAAGCCGCGCGGGCCGAACCGCGTCCAAAGATTCTCCAACCCTTCGAGCTGTGAAGCAAAGCCACAAAAGCTGGCTGTGTTGGTGATCAAGATCGGCTTATTTGCGTAGTCTTTGAGGTTGATCTCCCCACCTTGCAAGCCCTGAAAACTAAATTTCCAGGCTGTATTGGTGTTAGAGAAGGATCCACTCGAGCCTGACTGCGCGTTAGTTTGTGCAGGCAGCAGGCTCGCGGCCAGACCTGTGAGAAGTGTGCGGCGATCAAGACACAAAGACATAGGCTTTAAGACCACTGCACCGGTTGCAGGCGGAAACCATCCCCGTCTTTCAGAATATGACCGGTGGCAGGGAAGGGGGCATGATAAAAGGCCACTTGCATGCGTTCTTGTGCCAGCATATCGAGCACCCGGCGGCGAGATTGGCGCGCCATGTCCGGATCCATATCAAACATCACCGCCCAATCGGGGCGACGCACAAACAGGCCGGGATGGTTGGTGATATCCGAGACCAGCATCAGGCTTTGTCCAGCCGATGTTAGAACAAAGGTCATATGGCCGGGCGTATGTCCAAAGGCTGATTGGGCCACTAGTTGCGGTGCGACTTCATCGCCACTTTTATAAAACTTCAAGTCTTTGGCGATAGGTGAAAAGACGCGACGCACATTGTTGAAGGCGCCCTTCATGCCTTCGGGCGCTTGAGCCATTTTTCCATCATCCATCCAGAACGCCCATTCGGGTTCCGGTACAACGATTTCTGCATTGGGGAATTGTGCTGTTCCGTTCTTCAAGCGCAAACCATTGATGTGATCGCCATGGAAATGACTGATCACAACACGATCCACTTTGGCTGGATCAAACCCCGCCGCTTTAAAATTTGCCATGAAACGGCCAGCGGTTGGCGCGCCACTATCGCCATTGCCTGTATCAACCAGCGTGATTTTACCGTTATTTTCGATCACAATCTGCGTGTAGGTGATCCGCACTTTATCTTTTGGGAAAAATTCTTGTTCAGCAATTTTGCGGACATCCTCTAGGCTCGCATTACGAACAAAATTTTCAAGCGGTGCTTCTCCATATCCGTCATGAATGGCTGTGATGGTCACATCGCCAATTTTATAACGATAGAAAGAAGGAGCTTGCTGAAAACCTGATTGGGTTTGAGCATGGGCTGCGGGGACAAGCGGGGCGTCTTGTTGAGTGAGAGCGAGGGTTGTCAAACTGGCACCTGCAATAATTTGGCGTCGATTAAGGCTCATGGAAGGGTCTCCACATTGTTGGGGCTGTCCGTCTAGCCATTTTGGAATTCGGATTGATATGGGACAATCATGCCCGAATTACAAGCATGGGGGAAGATGAATTTGTGCCCTTGACTTTGAACAGTCTTTAATGAAACACTTCATGCATCCGAGGGGTGCCCCGCTGAAGGGGCTGAGATACGGTAGCGATGTTGCGCATCGGGCCTGTAAACCCTTTGAACCTGATCCGGTTAACACCGGCGGAGGGACGGGAATACAACAGCATGAACGGGTTTAATCCAGAGACACTTAGTTCAGAGACACTCTGGTGTTTTTTACATCCGCGCTGCCTTTTCGTCCTTTCTCTGGTTTTGGCTGATCCCAACAGCGAAGGACGCGTCCATGGGTCAAGTTTCATCTTCTGCTTCAACTCTTTCTGATCTCACAGTGACAACGGGAGCTTTGCCAGCTTCGCGTAAGATTTATGTCGAAGGGGCTCTTCATCCTCACATTCGCGTGGCTATGCGGGAGATTGATGTCTCCCCCGCAGCCAAGGAGCCGGCTTTGCGCGTTTATGATTCTTCTGGTCCTTACACAGATCCGCAAGCGCACATTCATATTCATGCCGGACTGCCTGAACTGCGCCGGGAATGGATTATAGGGCGCGGTGATGTTGAAACCTATCAAGGGCGTGCGATTAAGCCAGAAGACAATGGCTTGAAGGCGCATGAAACAGGTCGTTTGGATGCGATTTTTAATCGCGATAGCCGTTCACCTTTGCGTGGGAAAGGGGAGGCGCGGCCAACGCAATTGGCTTATGCCCGTGCGGGCTTGATTACGCCTGAAATGGAATATGTGGCGATCCGTGAAAATTTGGGCCGCGCGCAACTCAAGGAAAAATTAGTGCGCGATGGAGAAAGTTTTGGTGCCGAAATTCCCGATGAAGTGACCCCGGAATTTGTGCGGTCTGAAATTGCACGCGGGCGGGCGATCATTCCGGCCAATATCAATCATACCGAATTGGAGCCGATGATCATTGGGCGCAATTTCTTGGTCAAGATCAATGCCAATATCGGTAATTCGGCGGTCTCGTCTTCGATTGCTGAAGAAGTTGAAAAGCTGGTTTGGGCGATCCGCTGGGGCGCTGATACTGTGATGGATTTGTCGACTGGAAAAAATATCCATACCACGCGGGAATGGATCATGCGCAATGCGCCGGTTCCGATTGGAACTGTGCCGATTTATCAGGCTTTGGAAAAAGTTGGCGGCGTGCCAGAAAATCTATCATGGGAGGTGTTTCGTGATACGTTGATTGAACAGGCCGAGCAAGGCGTTGATTATTTTACGATCCATGCAGGGGTGCGCTTGCCTTATATTCCGCTGACAGCCAATCGTGTTACCGGCATTGTGTCGCGCGGCGGCTCGATCATGGCCAAATGGTGTTTGGCGCATCATAAAGAGAATTTCCTCTATACGCATTTTGAAGATATTTGCGCGATTATGCGCCAATATGATGTGTCGTTCTCGCTCGGTGACGGATTGCGGCCCGGCTCTATTGCAGATGCAAATGATGCGGCCCAATTTGCCGAACTTGAAACATTGGGCGAGCTAACAAAGATCGCTTGGGCGCATGATGTGCAAGTGATGATTGAGGGGCCGGGCCATGTGCCCATGCATAAAATCAAAGTCAATATGGACAAGCAGTTAAAAGCCTGTGGTGAAGCACCCTTTTACACATTGGGACCGCTCACAACCGATATTGCGCCCGGTTATGATCACATCACATCCGGGATTGGTGCGGCGATGATCGGATGGTTTGGATGTGCCATGCTGTGTTATGTCACCCCCAAAGAGCATCTTGGCTTGCCTAATCGGGATGACGTGAAAACAGGGGTCATTACTTATAAAATTGCTGCCCATGCGGCTGATTTGGCCAAAGGACATCCTGCCGCGCAAAAACGTGACGATGCCTTGTCGCGGGCTCGGTTTGAGTTTCGTTGGGTGGATCAATTTAACCTTGGGCTTGATCCTGAAACGGCACGGCTTTATCACGATGAAACTTTGCCAGCAGAAGGCGCAAAAGTTGCTCATTTTTGCTCAATGTGTGGGCCTAAATTTTGCTCCATGAAAATCTCGCAAGATGTGCGAGAAGCGGCTTTGGGGATGGAAGAGATGGCTAAGACATTCCGGGAAAAGGGCAGTGAAATTTATCAGCCTGTTGATCCCGCCTCTGCCAATCGGGCCTTGACGGCAGCGGAGTAACGCGATCAAAAGACGCCGTCCCTTCTGAACGCGCAAGCGGCACGCTGGGACGGCGTGGACTCATTTAAATGAGCAGAACGAGATAAAAGCGCGAGATAAGAGCAAATGTGATGACGCGACGACATTTTATTGCTGCTTTAGCAGTTGGGGCGAGTGCAGCTTTAGCCCGCCCTGCGCTGGCAAGCCAACAGCCCCTCTATCGCTGGCGCATGGCGACGGCATGGCCGCGCACTTTAACAGGGCCCGCGCAATCGGCACGCCGTTTGGCGCGGCGGATTGAACAGTTGAGTGAAGGGCGCATTGCCATTGATGTATTTTCTGCGGGTGAAATCGTTCCGGCTTTTTCTGTCTTTGATGCCGTTTCTGTTGGCACTGTTGAGCTTGGTCATTCGGCGGCTTTTTTTAATGCAGGTAAAGTGCCGGCATCTGCTTTTTTTACCACGGTGCCGTTTGGTTTAACGCCGATCAATCATTTAGCTTGGCTTGAATCGGGCGGTGGGCACGCCTTGTGGGATCGGCTTTATGCGCCCGCTGGGATCAAACCTTTTGTCGGGGGCAATACGGGCGCGTCTTTGGGAGGGTGGTTTCGCAAAGCCCTCTCTTCAGTCGAGGCTTTGCAAGGTTTGCGCATTCGCGTGACGGGCTTGGGTGGGGAAGTCTATCGGCGCTTGGGCGCTGTGCCGCAATCCATTCCGCCCGGTGATGTATATCCGGCTCTGGAACGGGGTACAATTGATGCGGTTGAATTGCTGGGGCCGATGAATGATCGCGATCTCGGCCTTGCCCGCA
>CAWUMW010000164.1:0-5386 GCA_963923415.1 uncultured Hyphomicrobiales bacterium
GAAGCGCTTTATGCGGATATGGGCCATTTCGGCATCAAATCAATCCGCAAGACATGGATCTGGTTTGTGTTCCCCTCCCTACTCCTGAACTATTTAGGACAAGGTGCGCTGGTGCTCTCCAATCCTGCGGCGATTGAAAATCCTTTCTATCTGCTCGCACCTGAATGGGCCTTGCTGCCGATGGTAATCCTTGCTTCACTCGCCACCATCATTGCCTCGCAAGCGGTGATCTCGGGCGCGTTCTCGATCACCAATCAAGCGGTACAGCTGGGCTACATTCCCCGCATTCGCGTGCGCCACACCTCCTCCGATGAAATCGGCCAAGTCTATATCAGCCAAGTCAATATCTTCTTGTTCTTGAGCGTGGTGGCTTTGGTGTTGTCATTCCGCTCCTCTGAACATTTGGCAGCGGCCTATGGCATTGCAGTGACAGGCTCCATGGCGATTGACACGGCCTTGGCCTATTTCGTTATGGTGACAAAAGAGCGGTGGAACCCATGGCTGTTCTTACCCTTATTTGCAGTCTTTTTGTTTATCGATGTCGGCTTCTTCTCAGCCAATCTGTTGAAGTTCTTTGAAGGCGGCTGGTTCCCGATCGTGGTGGCAACAACCTTGTTCTTCATCATGATTGCTTGGGTCAGCGGACGGCAACGGCTGCTGGTGGCGCGCTGGCGTGACAGCACGCCGCTGGAAGATTTCATCCGCAATCTGAAGCCCGATAAACCGATCCGCGTTCCCGGTACAGCGATTTTCATGGTCCCCAACTTTAAGGTGGTGCCCTCTTCGCTGCTGCATAATATCAAGCACAATCGTGTGTTGCATGAACGCGTCATCTTGATGACGGTTGAAACCACCGCAACACCCTATGTGGCTGATGAAAACCGCATGGAAGTGATCCCTCTTGATGCGAATTTCTTCATTGTGCGCTTGCATTACGGCTTCTTTGAAGAACCGCGGATCATGCGGGCCTTGGCGATGCTGCGCATCAAAGAGTTCCACTTCAAATTGGCGGATGTGTCCTTCTTCGTTGGTCGGGAAAAACTGACCAGCAGCGCGGAAGGCGGTTGGACAAAAATTTCCGACAACATCTTTATCTGGCTGCATCGTAACATGCTCAGCGCCACGGAATTCTTTAGAATCCCGGCTGACCATGTGGTCGAATTAGGGGGCCATATCGAGCTGTAAAGACGCGGATCTGCGTCACAGCACCCTCTCTCAAATCATCACCCGGCAGATTTTCAATCTGCCGGGTTTTTTATGGGTGATTTTGCAGATTTTTAATCTGCCGGGTTTTTTTATAAACAACTTCGCAGAAGCCATACGCCTTCAGGCTCACAGCCCAAAGGTTTGTTATGCAGAGGGATCATTCTCTGCGGCAGCAATTTCAATCAACAGCGCGCCTTCGCCAACCTGCTGGCCGGCTTCAGCATGCACGCCTGCCACCACGCCATCAAAAGGTGCTTGTAATGCATGCTCCATTTTCATGGCTTCAATCACGGCCACGCGCTGGCCTTTACTGACGGTCTCGCCAGGCTCCACTGTGAGCGCAATCACTTTACCATGCATGGGCGCACGCAAGCGGCCATCCCCGCCCCCGCCTTCTTCACGGCCCTCAACCGGATCCACCAAGGACACCAAGGTTTGGCGGCCCCGATAGACGCAATAGGCAATCCCTGCTTCAACCCGCACGGTCAGCGCCTCCAAGGGGGCTCTGTGATAACGGCCGCGCTCATCCTCGACATGAAAGCCCGTCGCATCCCAGATCAAACTGACCGAAATAATGTCCTGATCAACCCGAATAAGACGGGCAAGGCGACGCGGTGCGCCGAGCTGGAATCCGGTTTGCGCCGCCCATGGATCCGCATCCCCCTGTGCGCTTTCTGCGCGCGCGCTTTTATGCAGCAAATGATCTAAGCCCGCTTGCACCGCAACACGATCCATCGGTTGTGCAACAGCCCCCAACGCCTCCAAATGGCGGTCGATATAACCGGTGTCAAAAACTTCACCAACAAAATCTGGAGAGCGGCACAAGGCCGCCAAAAATCGGGCATTGCTGCGCGGACCCGCGACACAGCTGCGATCTAACGCCTGCGCTAAGCGCTCTAGCGCGATGGTGCGTGTGGGGGCGAAGGCAATGATTTTGGCAATCATCGGATCATAGAAAGGCGAGACCGCATCCCCTTCCGCAACCCCCGTATCAACCCGTATCCCTTCGCCTTGCGGCAGGATCAAAGCATGCAATGTTCCGGTGGAGGGTAGAAAACCTCGCTCAGGATCTTCCGCATAAAGGCGGGCTTCCACCGCATGTCCGCAAGCGCGCACATCCTCTTGGCTAAAGGGTAAAGGCTCACCCGCCGCCACGCGCAATTGCAAGGCCACGAGATCAAGACCCGTGATCGCCTCTGTAACCGGATGCTCAACCTGCAAACGGGTGTTCATTTCCATGAAATAAAAACCGTCGGTCCGTAACCCCTGCGCGCCATCAACAATGAATTCAATGGTCCCGGCACCGACATAGCCAACCGCCCGCGCTGCTTCCACCGCAGCCCGGCCCATCGCATCGCGCACTCCCTCTGTCATACCCGGAGCGGGCGCCTCCTCAATGACTTTCTGATGGCGGCGTTGCAAGGAACAATCGCGTTCAAACAAATGCACGACATGGCCGCTGCGATCGGCAAAAACCTGCATTTCAATGTGGCGCGGTGCGGTAATATAGCGCTCGATCAATACCCGCGGATCCCCGAAAGACGACTGACCCTCGCGCTGCGCAGACACTAAGGCTGCGGCAAAATCCTCCCGCCGATCAACCTTGCGCATGCCTTTGCCGCCACCCCCCGCCACCGCTTTGATCAGCACGGGATAACCAATCCGATCCGCCTCATGCGCTAGAAAATCAGGCTCTTGCCGCGCCCCGTGATAGCCCGGCACAACCGGCACGCCCGCCTTTTCGACCAGCGCTTTCGCTGCATCTTTGAGGCCCATCGCCCGAATGGCTGAACCCGGCGGTCCGACAAAGATCAAACCCGCCGCCACCACCGCATCGGCAAAATCGGCATTTTCCGACAAGAAGCCATAGCCGGGATGAATCGCCTGCGCACCAGACGCCAAAGCGGCGGCAATAATTTTCTCGCCACACAAATAGCTTTGGCTCGCCGGTGCCGGACCGATACAGACCGCCTCATCGGCCATCCGCACAAACAAAGCCCCTGCATCCGCCTCCGAATAAACCGCCACGGTGCGGATCCCCAACTGG
This sequence comes from uncultured Hyphomicrobiales bacterium, assembly GCA_963923415.1. GTDB lineage: Bacteria > Pseudomonadota > Alphaproteobacteria > Rhizobiales > Beijerinckiaceae > CAIYZJ01. Next base: position 3,254 of record CAWUMW010000164.1, read on the forward strand.
CGGGCGGTGCGCATAATCCGGCAGGCAATTTCACCACGATTGGCAATCAATAAAGAGGTGATCATGATTACATCCTAAACACGCCGAAACGTGTCTCCTCAACAGGGGCATTTAAACAGGCTGAAAAAGCCAGTGCGAGAACCTGACGCGTTTCTGAGGGTAAAATAATTCCATCATCCCACAAACGTGCCGTGGCAAAATAAGGATGCCCTTCGGTTTCATATTGCTGACGCAAGGGCGCTTTGAACTGCTCCTCATCCTGCGCGCTCCACTGTTGACCTTCGGCTTCTAAATTATCCCGCCGCACCGTTGCCAGAACGCTCGCTGCTTGCTCACCCCCCATGACCGAAATCCGTGCATTCGGCCATGTAAACAAAAAGCGCGGACTATAAGCGCGACCGCACATGCCATAATTGCCCGCGCCAAATGACCCACCGACAATCACCGTGATTTTGGGCACCCGCGCACAGGCGACGGCTGTCACCAATTTAGCACCATCCTTGGCAATCCCGCCCGCTTCATATTGGCGCCCCACCATGAAGCCGGAAATATTTTGCAAAAACAATAAAGGGATCCGCCGCTGCGCGCACAGCTCAATGAAATGCGCGCCTTTCAAAGCACTTTCAGAAAACAAAATCCCGTTATTGGCCACAATGCCAATCGGCATTCCGGCCAAATGCGCAAAGCCTGTCACCAAGGTTGTGCCATAGAGCGGTTTAAATTCATCAAACTCTGATCCATCCACCAAGCGGGCGATCACCTCACGAATATCATATTGACGTTTTAAATCGGTCGGCACCAAGGCTTCCAGATCACTGCCCGATAAATGTGGCGCCTGAACACGGCGCAGGGGAATGTTTGATTGTTTATGCGTGTTAAGATGAGAGACAATCGAACGTGCAATCTCAAGCGCATGCTCATCATTATCCGCATAATGATCAGCCACACCAGATTGGCGTGCATGTACATCCGCCCCTCCCAATTCTTCAGCCGTCACAACCTCACCGGTTGCCGCTTTCACCAAAGGCGGTCCACCCAAAAAGATCGTGCCTTGATTGCGCACAATCACGCTTTCATCCGACATCGCCGGCACATAGGCCCCACCCGCCGTGCAGGACCCCATGACAACAGCAATCTGTGCAATCCCTTGCGATGACAAGGTGGCCTGATTATAAAAAATGCGTCCGAAATGATCACGGTCAGGAAAGACCTCTGTTTGATGCGGCAGATTGGCCCCCCCAGAATCAACCAGATAGACGCAGGGTAAACGGTTCTCACGAGCGATCTCTTGGGCCCGCAAATGCTTTTTAACCGTCATCGGATAATAAGTGCCCCCTTTGATCGTGGAGTCATTACACACGATCATCACATCCCGACCCGACACGCGCCCGATCCCGGCAATCATACCAGCCGCATGAATGTCGCCGTCATAAAGACCGTGTGCTGCCAAAGCACCAATTTCCAAAAAGGGGGATCCTGCATCCAACAACCGGCTCACACGATCACGCGGCAATAATTTGCCGCGCGCGACATGGCGCGCGCGCGCGCGTTCTGGCCCGCCTTGTGCGGCAATGCGGCGCTGGTACTGCAAGTCCTCGATCAGCCCTTGCCAGGCGGCACGGTTGGCCTTGGCCTCATCCGTTTGCGCATTGAATGAAGAAGTCAGAACAGGCATTGCACCATGCACTCCCTTTTCGGTCCGGCCTTCACAAGACCTGTCCCATTTTGTTGTCAGACCGGCCGGATATTGCCGCAACCGCCCTGAGGACGTCAAAGTCTGCGCGCATAAAAAAACCAGTATTTTCAGCGTGTTCAATCTAAAGTCTGAGAATAAATCGACCGCGGTTTAGCCGTTCATCACCAGATGGCGGGTTAAACGGCGCTCCCCGACCCGCCAGATCCGACGAATAGCCTCCACCAAAGCAAGATAGAGCACCGCGGCCACCAGATAGATGGACAGATCAAAACTGCGGGCAAACGCAAATTTTGTCGCCCCCATCAAATCATACAATGTCACCAGAGACCCTAAAGCGCTCGCTTTGACCATGATGATCAATTCATTCCCCAAAGGCCGCAAGGCAATCATCAAGGCTTGCGGCAATTCGATCTTGAACAAAATAACACGGCGTGAAA
>CAWUMW010000165.1:0-5384 GCA_963923415.1 uncultured Hyphomicrobiales bacterium
CTTGCCAGCTTTACCAGCGCTCAGCCGATATTTTTTTAGGCGTGCCCTTCAATATCGCCAGTTATGCCTTGCTTACGCATATGGTGGCACAGGTGAGTGGATTGCGCGTTGGGGAATTTATCCATTCCTTTGGTGATGCGCATCTTTACTCCAATCATATCGAGCAGACACAGTTGCAATTATCGCGTGCGGTTCGGCCTTTGCCGACCCTTGTCTTAAATCCCACTGTCACCAGCCTGTTTGATTTTACCTTTGATGACATCCGCATTGATCATTACGATCCACATCCGGCGATCAAGGCGCCTGTTGCCGTATGACACAGAAGCCGGTGATCCGTCCCGCCGGTGTCGAGGATGCGGCGGTTGTGTTTGAATTGGTTCAAGCTTTGGCCGATTATGAGCGCTTGCTTGATCAGGTTGATGCCACTCAAGCCATGCTGTCAGAGGCGTTGTTTTGCGACCATCCCCGCTTGTTTTGTGATTTGGTCGAGGAGGCGGGACAGATTGTTGGCTTTGCTGTGTGGTTTTATAATTTCTCGACCTTTCGTGGTCGGCACGGCATTTATATCGAGGACCTCTTTGTTAGGCCGCATGCGCGTGGACGTGGATATGGCAAGGCCTTGCTCAGTCATCTTGCGGCGCGCTGTGTGCGTGAGGGATTGGCGCGGCTTGAATGGGCGGTGTTAGATTGGAATGAGCCGTCTATTGCCTTTTATCAGGCGCATGGCGCGCAGTTGATGCAGGACTGGACCGTCTGTCGGGTGTCTGATCAGGCCTTGTGGCGATTGGCGGATGAGGGCCTCCATGCGTGATAAGCCACCCATCGTGCTGTTGGCCGCCATTGCTGACAATGGTGTGATCGGACGCGATAATCAGTTGATTTGGCATTTGGGAAGCGATCTCAAGCGCTTTAAAGCCTTAACTATGGGCTGCCCCTTATTGATGGGACGCAAAACTTTTGTGTCGATTGGACGCCCCTTGCCCGGGCGCGAAACCGTGGTTTTAACGCGCGATCCGCAATTTTCAGTGCCAGCTGTGCATGTCGCGCATGATTTACCGCAGGCCCTTGCATTGTGTGAAGAGCTAGCTGTGTCGATGCAGGCGCCGCATGTCGCGGTGATTGGCGGCGGGGATGTTTATGCGCAGACTTTGCCGCTGGCCACCCGTCTTTATCTCACCCATGTGCATGCGCAGCCGGAGGGGGATGCGTGGTTTCCACGCTTTGATCCAACGGAATTTCATGTGCTGCATCAGGAGGCGCATCAGGCGTCAGGACGTGATGATCACGCCTTTCAGTTCGTTGATTATCAACGGAAAAATAGGAATTGATGCGGTCAAACTTGACGAAAGCCCCTAAACACCCCACTTGAAGGGGACGTATGGTAAAAAAATGTCGGTGGTGTAGGGGTGCCTGCGCCTGATCAACAAGGAAAACAGAATGTCCTGGAATAACCAGACCAATGGCGGCAGTCCGTGGGGCGGAAAGAAGTCAGGACCCTCAGGGTCGCGCGGTCCTTCCCCCTGGGGGAGCCCGGGTTCAGGCGGTGGTGGCCCCTCGCCGAACGGTTTTGATGATCTGTTCCGGCAAGGACAAGATCACTTGCGCTCTCTTCTGCCCGGCGGGCCGTTGAGTGGCCGCGGCATTGGCCTCATCACGGCTTTGGCTCTTGTGGGCTGGCTGGCGACCGGGCTTTATATTGTGAAGCCGGATGAGATTGGTCTTAATCTGATGTTTGGTCGCTATGTCGGCGCCTCGCAACCGGGTTTGAATTATAATTGGCCTGCACCGATCGGCTCGATTGTTAAACCGCGGGTCACCGCGGTCAATACAACCGATATCGGAGTTGGGGTGAATGATACGCGGGCAGCGCGCGGCGATACATCCAGCTTGATGCTGACCGGGGACGAGAATATCGTTTATGTCGATTTTGCGGTGCAGTGGCAGATCAATCCGGCACGTGCGGCCGACTATGCGTTCAACATTCGCAATCCGCAGGCCTCGGTGCGTGCGGTGGCCGAAGCAGCGATGCGCGAAGTGATCGGTCGGCGCAATATTCAATTGGTGCTGACCACCGACCGTTCGGCCATTGAAGCGGAAGTCAAGCAGCTCATTCAAGACGTGCTCAACAGCTATAAAGCTGGGGTTGAGGTGCGCTTGGTGCAGTTGCAAAAGGTCGATCCGCCCGGCCAAGTGATTGAGGCCTTCCGGGATGTGCAAGCCGCTCGCCAAGATCAGGATCGGTTGCGCAATGAGGCGGAAACTTATGCCAGCCGTGTTGTCCCCGAAGCCCGCGGTGAAGCCGCGCGCATTGTGCAAGAGGCGGAGGCCTATCGCGAACGTGTGATTGCGGAAGCCAATGGTCAGGCCAGCCGCTTTAATCAGGTCTATCAGGAATATCGCAAGGCCCCCGATGTTACGCGCGAGCGGATCTATCTCGAAACACTCGAACGTGTTCTGGGATCGGTTGATAAAGTGCTGGTGGATCGGGATGCTGCGGGGAGCGGGGTGGTGCCGTTTATGGCGTTACCGGATTTGGGCAAGCGGAATCAGGCAGGTGTCAAATGAGTGCGTCCTTTAACAAAGGGTGGCTGATTGTGCTCGGCTTTGCGGGCCTGTTGGTCTTCTCCTCGGCCTTCACGGTGCATCAGACCCAGCAGGCTTTGGTGTTCCAATTTGGTAAAATCGCCCGGGCACCAATTTTTGAGCCCGGTCTTTATTGGCGGATTCCGTTTGTTCAAAATGTTGTAGCGTTTGACAATCGGATTCTTGATCTCGAATTGCAAGAACAAGAAGTGATTGCCGCTGACCAAAAACGTTTGGTTATTGATGCGTTCACACGCTACCGCATCACCGATCCTTTATTGTTTTTCCAAAGCGTGAATGACGTTGCGGGCGGCAATATGCGGCTGGCATCGATTGTCAATTCCACCGTCCGGACGGTGTTGGCTGAGGCCAGTTTCATGGCGGTGGTGCGCACAGATCGCGCCAAATTGATGGGGCGGATTCGCGATGATGTGAATCGCGAGGCGCAGGGTCTGGGTCTTGAAGTGATTGATGTGCGCTTGCGGCGTGCAGATTTGCCGGCGCCCAATTCGCAAGCCGTGTTCCAACGCATGCAGACCGAGCGCCAGCGCGAAGCGGCGGATATTCGGGCGAACGGTTCGCAGGTGTCGCAAACCATCCGCGCGCGCGCCGATCGTGATGTCACCATCTTGCGGGCTGAGGCGATGCGGAAATCTGAGGAGTTGCGCGGGCAAGGCGATGCGGAAAAAAATCGGATCTTGGCTGATGCCTATAATAAAGATGCGGATTTCTTCCGTTTCTATCGCTCGATGCAAGCCTATGAGTCTTCTTTGCGCTCAAACGAAACACGGATGATTTTGAATTCTGATCAGGATTTTTTCCGTTATTGGCGTGACCCGTTCCAGAAAGCGGGTGGGTCTACACCTGCCAAACCCTAAACCGAGATCAGGGGGCTGTCATGAGTGATTTTTTGGCGGCCCTTGGTCTGGTGTTTTTTATTGAAGGTTTATTGTTTGCGGCCTTTCCGACTTTCGTGAAAGCCCGCATCCTTGACGTTTTGAATGCCAGTGAAGGCCGAATGCGGGCGGTGGGCTTGGTTGCAGCCTGTATTGGCTTGGCCATTGTTTTTTATATTCGGCAATTTTAATGGGGCAATTTGAGTTGGAACGGGTTTTGGCCTTGGTGCTGCCGTTCTTCTGCCCTAATTTTTGAGTGAAACTGCCTGCGGGCGTGATGGAAATGACCACCATGATCCAGCTTCTGGATTGTTCTGTCTTTGGAGAGAAGTGATGCTGCACCCTTTCAAACATTATCGTCGTCAAATCACACAGGCCCTGTGGGCGCCTGTTCTTGCGGCGGGTCTCGTGCTCACGCCGGTTGTTGTCCCTGCACCGATTGTCACAACCCGGGCTGAGGCAGCGCAACGCGGTCCCGATAGTTTGGCTGATGTGGTCGATCAGGTTCTTGATGCGGTTGTCAATATTTCGGCCTCGACAACTGTGAATGAGCAACAACGCTCAGTGCAGATTCCGCAATTGCCGCCAGGCTCCCCCTTTCAAGATTTCTTCGATGAATTCTTTGGTCCCAATGGTCCGAATGGCGGACAAGGTGGCAAAGGCCAGCAGCGCAAATCAAGCTCGCTCGGGTCTGGATTTATCATTGATGCCTCTGGCATTGTGGTCACCAATAATCACGTGATTGGGGATGCCAATGACATCACTGTGATTTTAACCGATGGAACCCGTTTGAAGGCTGAAGTGGTGGGCAAAGACGCCAAAGTTGATTTGGCGGTTTTGCGTGTGAAGCCGGAAAAGCCCTTAAAATCAGTTAAATTTGGTGACTCCGAAAAAGCGCGGCTGGGTGATTGGGTGATTGCGATTGGCAATCCGTTCGGTCTGGGCGGTTCGGTGACAGCCGGAATTGTTTCAGCCCGCAATCGAGATATTTCGGATAATTCCTATGGGCAATATATCCAAACCGATGCGGCCATTAACAAAGGCAATTCGGGTGGTCCCTTGTTTAATCTGCAAGGCGAAGTGATTGGGGTGAATACCGCTATTTTATCGCCATCCGGGGGCTCCATTGGGATTGGCTTTTCTGTGCCGTCCTCTATGGCCAAACCGGTCATCGAACAGCTGATCCAATTTGGCGAAACGCGCCGGGGATGGTTGGGCGTTCGCATCCAAAGTGTGGATGAGACGATTGCAGAAAGTCTGGGTTTAGGGGCCGCGCGCGGTGCCTTAGTGGCCGATGTGGATCCGAAAGGTCCGGCTAAACCCGCCGGGATCGAGGCGGGGGATGTGATCGTCAAATTTGATGGCCATGACGTCAAAGACTCAAAAGATTTACCCCGTCTGGTGGGTCAAACAGCGGTTGGCAAAAGCGTTGAAGTTGTCGTGATGCGCAAAGGCAAAGAGCTGGTCAAAACAGCCAAGCTTGAGCGCTTGGTTGAAAGTGAACAGCAAGCCAAATCAGGCGCCCCTAAAACGCCTGACACGACCTTGAATCGTAAATTTTCCGGCCTCGAATTAGCTCCTCTCTCCGAGGATATGCGCAAGCGTTTTACAATCAAGGATGGCATTAAAGGCGTGGTGGTGTTGAAAGTTGACCCCAATACGGCGGCCTCTGAAAAACGCTTAACCGCAGGTGATGTGATTGTTGAAGTCCAGCAGGATGCCGCCAGCACGCCTGAATTGGTCATGAAAAAAATCGAGGCGTTAAAAAAAGACGGCAAGAAATCGGTTTTATTGCTGATTGCCAATGCGCAAGGGGACACGCGCTTTGTTGCCTTGCCGCTTGAATAACGCAGAGGCAATGCAGCACTGAGCGTGCACTCTTTTGTTGGATCAGGACACGCGGAG
>CAWUMW010000166.1:0-5381 GCA_963923415.1 uncultured Hyphomicrobiales bacterium
CTGCGATGACGGTTGCCCCGCCGCAGGCCACTGTGCTCACCGTCGAATATAAAATGAATATGCTCGCGCCCGCTTTGGGCGATAAACTGATTGCCAAAGGCAAAGTGATCAAAGCGGGACGCAGCCTAATTATCACCACCGCAGAAGTCTATGCACTCAGCAAAACGAAACAAACTTTATGTGCGCTGATGCAACAAACCATTATGCCCGTAAAGGACAAGCGCGAAAAAGAACCAACATCCTAATACCCTAAAAAAGCTTGGATGCGCGGCAAGAGCAGTCAGAGAGACGGTCAGAGAGAAGCAAAGCAGAGCGCGTATTGTGGTTGACGTTACCTTCAATCCGTTAATGCTTGATCTGCGCCAGCGCCTTCCCCAAGAGATCGGCGAGTGCCTCTTTATTGTTTCCGTAAGCGGTCACAAAATCTTGCCGCATTTTCTTGGACCAAAACTTATTGATATGCTCGGCAATCGATGCAATGGCTTTTTCCTCCGGATAATGGGCGAAAAAAGCGGCTATTTGCGACGCCATTTTAGCGAGTTTTTCTGGCCCCTGCACGGCAGTGCTATGCGGATCTGAAATATCATGCATGAGGGTCAAGCTCCTTTTTATGATCAGTGAGCGGATAAAACTGCATAACGGCATCGTGCCGTGCCACGGCGATCAGTCCAACACCCAGCGCCTGCGCCCGTTCAATCGCCAATGACGTGGGGGCAGAAATGGCAACAACGGTGCGCGCACCAAACAGCGCTGCTTTTTCAATCATCTCAAACGAGGCCCGACTGGTGAGCAGAAAAAAGCCGGAGCTGCTGGCAACTGATTGGCGCAGCAAATGGCCAATCATTTTATCAAGCGCATTATGGCGCCCCACATCCTCACGCAGACCAACCAAATGGCCTTGCCTGTCATACCAAGCCGCAGCATGTACGCTATGGGTCAGATGATTTAAGGCTTGATGCTGATCAAGATCACGCATGGCCCGTTCAACAACCTCTAGCGCGAGGCGTTGTGGTGGCCCATCCTGAGCCCGCGCCAGCGTTAAATCCTCGACCTGTTCAATGCCGCAAATTCCACAGGCCGTGCGCCCCGTCATTTGCCGCCGCCGCGCCAAATGCGCCTGAAACTGCGCTGCCGCCAAGCTTATGCGAAGCTCGATATGCCCCACTCGGCTCTCAACCTCTACCGCTCGGATCTCATCCGCCTGCCGGATGATCCCCTCCGTCAAGCTAAACCCATAAGCGAAGTCTTCAAGATCAGCCGGCGTGGCCATCATCACCGCATAAGGCATGCCGCCATAGGTCAGGCGCACAGGCACTTCTGTCGCAATTGATGTCGTCACGCCGATATGAGCATGATCGGCGAATGTGATTTTTTGTGCAGCAAAAGATTTGCTGATTTCGTGTGTCAACACCCGCTCACTCTGCTGCATCAACATGCGCAACGGCCACGCGACGCATGGTTTGATCTTCCTCGCGGTTGCGCTCCTGCCACTGCGAATAGTGGTTGGTTCGCCGCACCTCAACCGCTGTCACTTTATATTCAGGGCAATTGGTCGCCCAATCCGAATTATCGGTTGTCACGACATTGGCGCCTGAAACGGCATGATGGAAGGTGGTATACACTACGCCTGGCTGTACCCGATCCGTAATCACCGCATGCAAAGAAATATCGCCTGATCTGCTTGCTACCGACACCAAATCACCTGATTGAATACCCCGGCTTTCCGCATCAAACGGATGAATCTCCAACACGTCTTCCTGATGCCAGCGTGAATTCTCTGTGCGGCGGGTCTGTGCCCCAACATTATATTGCGACAGAATTCTTCCAGTTGTTAGCAAGAGCGGGAAGCGAGGACCTGTGCGCTCATCAGTCGGCACATAATCGGTAATCATGAACCGACCTTTACCCCGCACAAACCGATCCACATGCATCAAGGGCGTTCCAAGCGGCGCCTTTTCATTGCATGGCCATTGAATCGATCCCAATTCGTCCAGCTTTTGATAGCTGACCCCGTTAAAGGTCGGGGTCAGACGGGCGATTTCATCCATGATTTCACTTGGATGCTGATAGGACATGTTATAGCCCAGGGCGCGGGCCAAATCACACGTGATCTCCCATTCATGCTTACCAGACAAAGGTGTCATCACCTGGCGGACGCGATTAATGCGGCGCTCAGCATTGGTGAATGTCCCATCTTTTTCCAAGAAGGAAGCGCCAGGTAAGAAGACATGCCCATATTTGGCTGTTTCATTCAAAAACAAATCTTGAATGACCACACATTCCATGGCGGCCAAGCCGGCTGTGACATGTTGCACATTCGGATCAGATTGGGCGATGTCCTCACCTTGCACATAAAGTCCTTTGAACTGCCCACCTACAGCCTCATCAAGCATATTGGGAATCCGCAAGCCCGGATCATCATCCAGCTTCACGCCCCACAGCGATTCAAAAATATGTCGGGTCGCATCATCAGATATATGCCGATAGCCTGAGAGCTCATGCGGGAAAGAGCCCATATCGCAGGAGCCTTGCACGTTATTTTGTCCGCGCAGCGGGTTAACGCCCACGCCTTCGTGGCCGATATTGCCCGTCAGCATGGCCAAATTCGCCATGCCCATTACCATGGTGGAGCCTTGCGAATGCTCGGTCACACCCAAGCCATAATAAATCGCCCCATTCCCCCCTGTCGCATAAAGGCGAGCAGCCGCGCGCACATCCGCCGCCGGCACGCCGGTAAACTCTTGGGTGGCTTCGGGTGAATTTTTGGGATCGGCAATAAAGCGGGCCCAAATTTCAAAATCCTGCAAATCGCAACGCTCGCGCACATAGGCTTCATCCAACAAGCCCTCTGTGACAATCACATGCGCCAAGGCATTGACCACCGCCACATTGGTGCCGGGCTGCAATTGCAGATGATAATCTGCTTTGATATGAGCGGACTTCACAAGATCGATGCGGCGTGGATCAATCACGATCAACCGCGCTCCCTGCCGCAACCGTTTTTTCATCCGAGAGGCAAAGACCGGATGCCCGTCGGTTGGATTGGCCCCGATGACCATAATCACATCCGCTTTGGCAACCGATTTAAAATCCTGCGTTCCGGCCGACGTCCCAAATGCCGTGCTTAATCCGTAACCCGTCGGCGAGTGGCAAACACGCGCGCAGGTATCGACATTGTTATTGCCAAAGCCAGCACGCACCAGCTTTTGCACCAAGAATACTTCCTCATTGGTGCAGCGCGAGGAGGTGATGGCACCAACAGCCTGTTGACCATAGCGCGCTTGAATACGCTTGAATTCAGACGCTGCATAACCAATCGCCTCTTCCCATGACACTTCCTGCCACGGATCGGTGATTTTTTTTCTGATCATCGGTTTGGTTTTGCGATCCGCATGCGTGGCATAGCCCCACGCAAAACGCCCTTTGACGCAAGAATGGCCTTCATTGGCCTTGCCGTCTTTGTAAGGAACCATCCGCACCAAGCGCTCGCCCTGCATTTCCGCCTTGAACGAGCATCCCACACCGCAATAAGCGCAAGTGGTCACTTTGGAATGTTCGGGCTGACCCATATCAATCACAGATTTTTCAATCAAAGTGGCCGTGGGGCAGGCTTGCACGCACGCGCCACAGGAGACGCATTCCGACCCAAAGAAATCGGTCGGCCCGGGCGCCACACGCGAGTCAAAACCGCGCCCCGTAATGGTGAGCGCAAATGTCCCTTGCACCTCCTCACAGGCCCGCACACAGCGATTGCACACGATGCATTTGGACGGGTCATAGGTGAAATAGGGATTAGACTGGTCTTTGACATCATGCAGATGGTTATGCCCTTCATAGCCATAACGTACGTCACGCAAGCCAACAGCGCCCGCCATATCCTGCAATTCGCAATCACCATTGGCCGCACAGGTCAGACAATCCAGCGGATGGTCTGAAATATAAAGCTCCATCACGCCCTTGCGCAGATCAGCAAGCCGCTGGGTTTGGGTATGGACGACCATGCCCGGTTCAACCGGTGTGGTACAGGAAGCCGGCGTACCGCGCCGCCCCTCGATCTCCACCAAACAGAGCCGACAAGAGCCAAATGGCTCCAAAGAATCGGTGGCGCATAATTTGGGAATTTTTGTTCCCAAAGACATCGCCGCCGCCATGACCGACGTGCCTTGCGGAACCTCGATTGTTTGTCCATCGATGGTCAGACTGACCAGATGATCGGAAACCCGAATGGGCGTGCCGTAATCAATTTCTTTGATCAAACTCATCGGTTTCTCCTTACTCAGCGGCCGCAGGCAGAGCTGAACGGGTGAAATCTTCAGGATAATGTGTGAGTGCGCTTAAAACCGGCATCGGTGTTAAACCACCCATCGCGCATAAAGAGGCATCGGTCATCACGCGGGTTAAATCCCGAATGATGTCGATATTCTGTGAAATATTTTGACCGGCCAGAATATGATCCATGACTTCCATGCCCCGTGTTGCGCCAATCCGGCAGGGGGTGCATTTGCCGCAACTTTCCTTGGCACAAAAGGCAAAGGCAAAGCGCGCTTGCTTGGCCATATCCACCTGCTCGTCAAAGACCACCAAACCGCCATGGCCCAACATGGCCTGCGCCGCCGCCAGCGCCTCATAATCCAACGGCAAGTCAAACTGCTGAGGCGGCACATAAGCGCCAAGCGGCCCACCAATTTGTACCGTCCGCACCGGGCGGCCACTGGCAGTGCCTCCGCCAAAGTCGTGAATGATCTCACGCAGACTGACCCCAAACGCCAATTCCAACAATCCACCGCGTTTCACATTCCCCGCCACTTGCACAGGCATTGTACCGCGCGAACGTCCCAATCCGAAATCGGCATAGCGTTGCGCACCCTGCGCCAAAATCCACGGCACCGTTGCCAGTGACAACACATTATTGACGACCGTGGGTTTACCAAACAAACCCTGCAAAGCCGGGATCGGCGGCTTAGCGCGCACAATTCCGCGCTTACCCTCGAGACTTTCCAGCAAGGAGGTTTCCTCACCGCAAATATAAGCCCCAGCGCCTAAGCGAACCTCCAGTGCAAAAGGCCGCCCCGATCCCAAAACCGACGCACCCAACAAGCCATGCTGGGTTGCCACCTCAATCGCCTGATCCAGCATGCGATGCGCATGCGGATATTCAGAGCGCAAATAAATATAACCCTTGCTCGCTCCGACCGCGAGACCAGCAATCACCATGCCTTCAATCAAGGTGAGCGGATCGCCCTCCATCAACATCCGGTCAGCAAAGGTGCCACTATCCCCTTCATCCGCATTGCAGACGATATATTTCTGATCAGCCTGTGCCTCAAGCACGGTTTTCCATTTAATGCCTGTCGGGAAGCCAGCCCCACCACGACCCCGCA
>CAWUMW010000167.1:0-5353 GCA_963923415.1 uncultured Hyphomicrobiales bacterium
CGCCCATACGATAGAGCGCAGCAAGGGGCGGTTGGTGATATAGGCAAAAACATAGAGCGCGCGCGCGGCAATAAACAGCATCGCTAATCGGCCCACCATTACGGGATCCGCGCCGCTTTGTCCGGCCATCAGCACCATGGCGGCAAAAATAGGGAAGGCTTCAAATCCATTATTGTGGGCGGCATAGGCTCGGGCCTGTGCGCCTTCAAGCTTGGCCATGCTTTCACGCGGTTTGGCATTGTCATAGAGGCGACCGGCTTTGGCAAAGCCAACCGTGATATAAGGGAATAGAGCGGCAATCAGCACACACAGATAGGCCGTTGTCATCAGTCATGCTCCTTCGGTGTTAACGGGGGACAGGGTCTTGATTAAAAATCCAGCCTATTCCTCATGCAGGATTAGTCGCGATAAAGGCTTGCCTTCTTTTAATGACGACTTTGATGAAACAGACCGAGCGATTGAAACGGGTTGAACCAACGGCGCTGTAAATCAAGCACGGCGGTGGCAAAGCCTGTGGCATCTTCCAGCGCTTCGCTCAATTGGGTGGCGGCGGTGGCATCAGGCGCTTCGAGCACGCCCATCACCTCATCGGTTTCAAAGGTCAGATCCGCTTTAAATTTCCGTGCCAAAGCCTGCATCGACCGATTATAGGCCAAGCAACTGGTATAGAGCTTCTTCATGTGCCGGTTACGGGCTGCGGTAATCACTTTGCGAAACAGCATGGAGCCAATGCCGCGACCGCGCCATTCATGCTCAATGCTGAAGGCTGCTTCCCCGTCATGGCTTTCTTGCCCCATATCGCGCAATTCGGCAGCGCCCCGCAACACGCCGTCCTCGAAATAGCCAAAGGTTACGCCTGGCAGGGTGAAGCTGCGGGATGCATAGCGGGCAATAAAATCATCACTGGCTCCCATTCCAAACCGGCTATGTCGGCTGTCGGGATCAAGGCGCAATAAATGAGCGCGGAAGGCCGGCACGTCAGTCGGCCACAATTTACGAATAATACCAGAGGCTTTAATCGTCTGTCCCATGGGACAATACCTTTCATAACAAATGTCTAAACAATCGGTCCCCTTTGATTCGCTTCCCCCTCTCGTGAATATAGGGGAGAACCAGATTTTGTGCATCGCACAATCGTCGATTTGTGTGGCGATTTTATGATCATTGGTGCAAGATTTTACGACAGAGTGTCAAAAATGCATCATTTTGCAGAAAGAACGTTGTTTTTTAGCCTTTTTATAAAATTTCAACGGCAGCGGCCAACCCTGAAGGACAGCCAGAATGACGGATCAACCCGAACTCTATTGCTTTGCACAATCCGGCAATGCCTACAAAATTGCCTTATTTTTTGCCCTGACGGGCCAGGCATGGACTCCGCATTTTGTTGATTTTTTTAATGGCGAAACCCGGACAGCGGCCTATCGGCACAGTGTGAATGAAATGGGAGAAGTGCCGGTTTTGCTCAAAAATGGTCAAAAATACACCCAATCAGGGGCAATTTTGACTATGTTGGCCGATGAAAGCGGTCAGTTTGTGGGTCATACGCCGCAGGAGCGTTATGAGATTTTGCGCTGGATTTTGTTTGATAATCATAAATTCACCAATCAATACGCCATGCTGCGGTTTTTGCTGGCCTTTGCCAAAACCGGGGAAACCGCTGTGACTGATTTTTTGCGCGGACGGGTCAAAGCGGCGTTCAAACTGGTGGATGCCCATCTCGCAACCCGCTCCTTTGTCGCGGCAGATCATGTGACGATCGCTGATCTGTCGATGGCCGGTTATGTTTATTATCCCGAGGAGGTTGGGATTGACTGGGCGGATTATCCGCATTTGGTTGCGTGGAGAGAGCGGATAGCGGCTTTGCCGGGTTGGGTTCACCCCTATGATTTGATGCCGGGTCACCCCTTGCCAGTCTGAGAGAGGCTTGGCTGTTGGGGACAGGATGCGTGTCGGCACTTGCTGTTTGTCGAGGGGCTCGTTAACGAGAAGAGAAGGCAGACAGAACAATGCGTGGCGTGGGATTGGTTGGGCGTTGAAATTTATTCGTCATCATTATGAGAGTCTGGTCGCGTCGGCCGCCATTGAGCGTGATCCGGCGCAATTGCTCATTGTTGATCATCTTGATGATCTGGCCGAAACATTGAACCAGCGCGGCATTGCCAGCAAAGGCAGCGCCCTCGGATGGTTGTTTCATAAAAGCCGACCCGAGCCGCCGAAAGGTTATTATATTTGGGGCTATGTGGGGCGCGGCAAAACCATGTTGATGGATTTGTTTTATGAGGCGGTGCAATCGGCCTCTAAACGACGCGTGCATTTTCATAGTTTCATGGCAGATGTACACAAACGTATTCATGACTATCGCCAACAGGTAAAAGACGGAACAGTCAAAGACTCTGATCCGATTCCACCGGTCGCGATGGGGTTAGCGCGTGAGGCGCATTTAATTTGCTTTGATGAATTCACCGTCACCGATATTGCGGATGCGATGATTCTGGGTCGCTTGTTTACGGTTTTGTTCGATCAAGGTGTGGTGGTGGTGGCAACCTCAAATGTAGTGCCTGAACGGCTCTATGAAGGAGGATTGAACCGTTCCCTCTTTTTGCCTTTCATTGATATGTTGATGGCCCGCATGACGGTGATGGAACTTGATGCGCGCACAGATTTCCGCATGGAAAAATTAGGCGGTTTGCCGGTCTATCATGTGCCGGCGGATGCGCAGGCAAAAACCGCAATTGATGAAGCCTTTGCGCGTTTAGGCGGGGGGCAAGTGCCAAAGTCTCTCACGCTCACAGTATTAGGCCATACGGTGGATGTGCCTTTTGCGATGGCTGGTGTGGCGCGGTTTTCATTCGCTGATTTATGCGAGAAGCCATTAGGCGCTTCTGATTATTTGGCGATCGCTAAGAAATTTCATACCGTCATTCTTGAAGCGATTCCGCAAATGAGTTTTGAGCGGCGCAATGAGGCAAAACGCTTCATCACATTGATTGATATGTTATACGATAATCATGTCAAATTAATTGCTTCCGCAGCCAGTCAACCGCAGGACTTATATCAGGCTGCACAGGGGCGCGAGGCGTTTGAATTTGATCGGACTGTGTCGCGGTTGATTGAAATGCGCTCAGCCGATTATATGGCGCATGCGCATGGCGCGGCGCAGCAGATCAAGGGTGATATGGATGGCGTGATTAATGCCTGACGCGGTCTGAAACGATGCGTGCTGTTGTGCATGTTCAAAGACTAAGATGAAAGATATGGAACCTTCATGGTCGTTCCAACATACAAGTCTTTAGAGGGCATCAAAGCGCCGGAATTGATCCGACAAGATCGGCGTATTCTGGACATTGCGCGCGCTCAGATCAAACAATTCGGAGCCAAGCGATTAACAATCGTTTCGGTTGCAGAAGAAGCGGGTATGACCCATGCGAATATCTATCGCTATTTTCCGTCTAAACTAGCCTTGTGTGATGCACTGACCGCGCATTGGCTGCGGGATGTGGAAGCACGGCTATCAGCGGTTGTCGACTCGCCTGATCCTGCCGATGATAAATTAGAGCGGTTGCTGCTTGATCTGATGCGCCAGCATAGAAGCCATATTGATCAGGAACCTGAACTCTACACTCTGTTGATGGACGCCTATGCTCAAAACCGGATGGTGGTGCGGCAGCATCGGACCCGGATTGGTCAGTTGATTGAACAAATTCTGGACAATGGCATGGCCACCCAAACCTTTCAGCCCCGCAGCCGCGAAGAGGCTTTGGGGCTCGTCTATGATCTGGGCTATCGGTTTTTGCATCCGTTGGCCATCGGTCAGGATCGGATGATCTCAGCCAAGGCGATGGAGTCGCGCCATGCTCAGGCAGCGCGGGCTATTCTGATTGCGCTCAAGGTTCGGTCCAGTTTTTGAGTGGAAGGCTAAATCATGGGTTCAGGGAGAGCGGGTGAACCGAAGCGGTCTCATGAGCGTTGCTTTTCCTAAGATCATTCTTGGGTAGAGTGTGAGGCGCCTTAGGGGGCGCAGACCGGGTGGATAAAGAAGCAGGGCGGTAAAGAGTTTAGTTACAATTTACAAAAAATGTAATTTATAACTTATTTTTTTGCATTCTTTAGGCCAACAGGCTCAGGCCGGGTTTCAGCGGCTCAAAAGTCTAACAAGCTGAATTTTCATAAAAAAATCATAATTTGGCGATAAAGAACCGCAGTCCGAACGGTTTTGTTCTGTCTGGCTTAGTCTTAAGCTTGACTTGATCATGGCGCGGGGACGCGATAGGCCAAAAAAAGTCGGTCATTTCCGGCAATTAGCAATAAAGAATGGGTCTCATTCCAGACGTGTAAGGATATCTCGAGATGGCGCGCAAGAAGATAGCATTGATTGGGTCCGGTCAGATCGGCGGTACACTCGCCCATCTCGTGGGTCTGAAAGAATTGGGTGATGTGGTGATGTTCGACATCGCCGAGGGTGTTCCGCAAGGCAAGGGACTTGATATTGCAGAATCCTCACCCGTTGATGGGTTTGATGCGCATTATACGGGCGCCAATTCCTATGAGGCGATTTCTGGCGCGGATGTGGTGATTGTTACCGCAGGTGTGCCACGCAAGCCCGGCATGAGCCGTGATGACTTGTTGGGGATCAATCTGAAAGTCATGGAGCAAGTGGGTGCGGGCTTAAAACAATATGCCCCTAATGCCTTTGTGATCTGTATCACCAATCCGCTGGATGCGATGGTGTGGGCTTTGCAAAAGGCCTCAGGTCTGCCCAAGAATAAAGTGGTCGGTATGGCAGGCGTGCTTGATAGCGCTCGCTTCCGTTATTTCCTCGCTGAAGAGCTCGGCGTTTCGGTGCGCGATGTGCATGCGATGACATTGGGTGGCCACGGCGATGATATGGTGCCACTGGTGCGCTATTCAACGGTTGGCGGCGTGCCGCTGCCGGATCTCGTTAAGATGGGCTGGTTGAAGCAAGAGCGGCTTGACGAAATCGTCAAGCGTACCCGCGGCGGTGGTGGCGAAATTGTTGCGCTGTTAAAAACCGGTTCGGCCTTTTATGCGCCAGCTGCTTCAGCGATTGCGATGGCTGAAAGCTATCTGCGGGACCAGAAGCGTGTTCTACCCTGTGCGGCTTATTTGAATGGCGAATATAGCGTCAAAGACATGTATGTCGGCGTGCCGGTGATGATCGGTTCCAATGGCGTTGAACGGATCGTTGAAGTGATCTTCGATGATGCTGAAAAGGCCATGTTCGAAAAATCTGTTGCTGCGGTCAAAGGTCTTGTTGACGCGTGCAAAACGATTAATCCAGCCTTTGCTTGAGGATAAGACCGGGGCGGCCAGTGCCGCCCCTGATCACCTCACC
>CAWUMW010000168.1:0-5321 GCA_963923415.1 uncultured Hyphomicrobiales bacterium
ATCGGGTCTCGCTTTGGGGGCTGATTTGACCTTACCGCCCGCTTTGCTGGCCAACCAGCTTCATCAAACACAAGCACCACATTTGTCAGGTCGACATTACGCCTTGTTGTCCTTTCTGGCGAAAGCGAGTCTTGCTCTTGCATCCGCTCTTGCCCTGCCGCTGTTGGATTTAGCTGGATTTAAACCCCAAAGCGCCAATCAACCTGATGCGCTGTTAGCTCTTTCCGCGGCCTATGCTTTGATCCCTTGTCTTTTCAAGCTGATCGCGGCAATGCTTCTTTATCATTTTTTTATCCGCCCGAATGCAGGAGAACATAATGAATCTCATTAAACTGGTGATTATGAGCAGTGCGTTGTCGATGTTGGCTGGCTGTGCGAGCCCGTCTTTGAATGCCTATAAAGACACCAAGCCAGCCTTCGATATCAAAACCTATTTCAATGGGCCGATCAAAGCTTGGGGCGTGGTGCAAGATTGGCGTGGACAGGTGGTGCGCCGTTTTGATGTGACAATGGTTGGCCAGTGGACTGGCGACACCGGCACGCTGAAAGAACATTTTACCTATTATGACGGCAAGACCCAAGACCGCACATGGACCATCAAAAAAATGCCCGATGGCAGCTATGAAGGCACAGCGGCGGATATTCTCGATAAAGCCATTGGCCATGCCGAAGGCAGTGCTATGAATTGGCATTATGTGATGGATTTACCGGTTGATGATACCACCTATCGCATCCGCTTTGATGATTGGATGTGGGCCATGAATGACGGCGTTGTGATCAATCGCTCTTATTTGAAAAAATTCGGTATCACCGTGTCCGAACTGACCCTGTTCATGAAAAAACAATAAATGGCCCCCAAGGATTTTGACAATCAGATCATCTGGCTGATCGGTGCCAGCACCGGCATTGGAAACGCGCTCGCGCAAGAATTAGCACAGCGGGGCGCGTGTCTGGCCTTGTCCGCCCGACGCACGATGCATGATGATCCTTTGTTGCAAAACCCTGCAAGCCCGCATCAATTCTTTGCGCTGGATGTCGCCGACCCCCAACAGATCAAACCCTGCCTTGAGGCCATCCTTGCGCATTATGGTCGCCTCGATCGCGTGATCTTTCTGGCCGCGACCTATACACCCATGCCGCTGACAGCGCTGGATCTGGAGCTCTGCCAAGACCATTTCACCGTCAATGTTATGGGCTTGCTTCATTTGCTGCCAAGCGTGTTGCCGGTCTTGCAAGCGCAGCCCCAGCGCGCTCAACTCGCGATCTGTGCCAGCGTCGCTGGCTTTATCGGCCTGCCGGGCGGCCAGCCTTATAGTGCCAGCAAAGCTGCTTTGATCAATATAGCGGAAAGCCTGTCTGCTGAATTAGGCGATCAGCTTGATATCAAACTGATCAATCCGGGATTTGTGCGCTCCCCTCTCACAGATAAAAACACCTTCCCGATGCCCATGATCATGGAGCCTCACCATGCCGCCCGCTGCATTGCGGACGGCTTGCTTAGCCATGGATTTGAAATTCATTTTCCAAAACCATTTACCCTGATGATCAAACTCTTGCGCCTGCTGCCCTATGCGCTCTCGCTCTGGATAACTCGCCGCATCAAAGTATAAATGATGCGCGCCCTCAAGCAGCGCGCATGGTTAAGCCACCATCAACCGGCAAACAAACGCCCGTGATATAAGAGGCTTCATCGCTGGCTAAAAACACCGCCGCATTGGCAATATCCCAACCCGTGCCCATCCGACCCATCGGGGCTGCGTCATGGCGCGCCTGCACCATCTCCTCTTGGCTTTGATAGTTTGACGAGATTTGTTGATAGATGAGCGGCGTATCCATCAAACCGGGCATAATGGCATTGGCTCTAATCCCTTGCCTTGCATATTGCAAAGCAAGACCAACCGTAAATTGGTTCACTGCCCCTTTGGCCGCATAATAAACCGAATAAGGATAACCCGTATAGCGGATCGCTGCCACAGACGAGATATTGGTGATCACCCCTTTGCCCCGCTGCACCATATGCGGAATCACAAATTTACATGCATAGAACATCCCGCTGACATTCAAATCCATCTCGCGCTGCCACTCCTCTGCGCTCAAATCAGGCGGGCCGCCCATTTTGGCATGTCCGACATTATTATGAAGAATATCAATATGACCAAAGGCTTTCAAACTCTCTGCCACACAGGCTTCCACAGCCTCAATCTGCGTCACATCACAGGTTAAAGCCAAAGCCTCTCCACCCTCTTGCCGGATCAACGCGACTGTTTCGTCCGCCGCTGCCTGCTGGACATCCACACACACAACCCGCGCGCCTTTGCGTGCATAAGAAACCGCCGAAGCTTTTCCATTGCCCCATCCCGGTCCAACCGATCCGGCACCAAATACCAGTGCTGTGCGATTTGCTAAATTTGTCATGATTTGATCCTTTGGTCTTGAGTAACTGACTAAATTTTTTGTGTGGTGTTGATCTATTTTTCTGACTTTATTTTTTGTGACTTTACTTTTTTCTATTGTCTTGGCGCGGCTGCTTCATTTCATCAGCCAGCCAATCAATAAGATGGCGAACATCTTTTCGAGCCCGTAAATGAGGATTGATCCAAAGATCAAGGCGATGGGGTCCGGCGACAAATCCGAACGGCGCCACCAAATGCCCCTGCCGAATTTCATCTTCCACCAAAAGGCGCGGCACCATAGCCAAGCCAAGCCCACAAGCTGCGGCTTGAATCAGCAAATAAAAATGTTCAAAGCTCTCATGCGGCACCACTGTTTTTTGCTCATGCCCGCTACTGGCCAGCCATTCATTCCACCCATGCGGGCGCGTTTTAGCGCCAAGGATACGACAATGCGCAATCGCCTCAACTCTTTGCAAATCCATTTGGGCTGCATAATCGGGATGACACACCGGGCCGACCTCTTCTTGGATCAACCGATGCACCACCATATCATCATCGGGCCGAAACATGCTGTTGCGGATTGCCACACTGATTTCATCCCGCCCGGGGTGAATATCGCCATGGCTGACATTTAGCCGCAAATCAATTTCAGGATGGAGCGCTTTAAAACGCCCCAAGCGTGGAATAAGCCAATACATCATAATGGTGGCCGAGCATGACAAGGTCAGCGGCATCGGCTTGACCCGCGCAACCGCCACTGAGATTTGCGCAAAGGCCTCAGTCAGCGTGCGTGCCAATTCAACCCCCTCTGCGGTTGTTTCCACCGCATGGGGCAGACGACGCACCAGCAACAGCCCAAACTGCGTCTCAAGCGCACGAATGTGTCGACTGATCGCCCCGTGTGTCACGCCTAATTCTTGCGCCGCTGCTGACATGCTCCCCCGTCGCGCTGTCGCTTCAAATGCTCTTAATGCATTGAGTTGTAAGCGATGTGCCATGATTTGCCTCGTTTCATCCCTGTGATTTTTTTTAACAGGTCCGTGTCATTATATGCAATTCCCCCCATCCCGCTCCTCTCTTATCCTTCAACCGTTTAAACAAACGGCCTTACGATCTGCACAAAGGGCTTGAATGCATTCAAGTCAGACGCCCTGCACCCGGATCGTCTACGAAAAGCCGACCGGGGGGAGAGGCGTCGATGCACCATCATTCTGTCGAACATGCAGAAAAATCAGGACTTTTAGCCAAGATCGAGACTCGGATCGGCCAAACTGTTGCCCTCCTATCGGCTGCGCTGGTCAGTGCGGAAATCGTCGTGCTGCTGTCGGGTGTTATCAGTCGTTATGTCTTCCATAAGCCGATTGTCTGGTCAGATGAGCTTGCCTCCTTGCTGTTTATTTGGCTTGCGATGCTTGGTTCGGCGGTCGCCTATCATAAAGCTGAGCATATGCGCATGACGGTGGTTGTGAGCAAATCTGGCCCTTTTATGCAGGCTTTTTTAGAAGCGCTGGCACTGTTGGCCAGTTTGACCTTTCTGGTTTTATTGCTGATCCCCGCCCTTGATTTTGCCTATGAAGAACGCTTGATCACCACCCCTGCTTTGGAAATCTCCAATGCATGGCGGGCCAGCGCTTTGCCGGTTGGATTGGGTCTGATGCTGTTTTTTAGCCTGACACGTTTGCGTGACCACACAGACAGCCGCCCCCTCCTGATGGCACTGGGTGTCATGGCCTTATTATGCATGGGCTTATGGCTCGCCAAACCGCTCTTCGCCCTGCTGGGTAAATATAATTTACTGCTGTTCTTTGTGGTTTTGGTGGGCGCTTTGGTCTTTGCAGGCGTGCCCATTGCCTTTGCCTTCGGTCTCGCAACCTTTGGTTATATCGCGCTGACCACCCGTCTCCCAACCTTTGTGATGATTGGCCGCATGGATGAGGGAATGAGCCATTTGATCTTGCTGGCGGTCCCGCTCTTTGTGTTTCTTGGATTGCTGATTGAGATGACGGGCATGGCCAAAGCCATGGTTGGATTTTTGGCCAGCATGCTCGGGCATGTCAAAGGCGGTTTGTCTTATGTTTTAGTTGGGGCGATGTATTTGGTTTCGGGAATTTCGGGCTCAAAAGCCGCGGATATGGCGGCCGTTGCTCCGGTTTTATTTCCTGAAATGAAAAAACGCGGCGCTGATGAGGGTGATCTCGTCGCCTTGTTATCGGTTACCGGCGCACAAACCGAAACCATTCCGCCGTCGATTGTGTTGATCACCATTGGCTCTGTCACTGGCGTGTCCATCTCGGCTCTGTTTACAGGTGGCCTACTGCCCGGTCTGGTATTGGGGCTTATGCTCTGTGCACTGGTCTGGCATCGGTATCGCAATGAAGATTTGAGGGCGGTTGAACGCCCCTCTGCCAAAGTGATTGGCAAAAGTTTTCTGGTGGCGTTTCCGGCTCTGCTTTTACCTTTTGTGATCAGGGCTGCTGTTGTTGAAGGGGTTGCGACGGCAACCGAAGTCTCCACCATCGGGATTGTTTATGCGATCGTGGCAGGGATCGTGATCTATCGTGAATTTCCGCTGCATCGGCTTTATCCCATTTTGGTTTCAACCGCCTCCTTGTCAGGAGCCATCTTGCTGATTATTGGCGCGGCAACCAGCATGGCCTGGGCGTTGACGCAATCGGGATTTTCAGGGGTTTTGGCAACCGCTCTCAAAGATTTGCCGGGCGGAGCTCCATTCTTTCTGGTCATGTCGGCCATTGCCTTCATTATTCTCGGATCCGTTTTGGAAGGGATACCGGCGATTGTTCTGTTTGGCCCCTTGATGTTTCCGATTGCCCGTCAAATCGGCGTGCATGAAGTCCATTATGCAATGGTGGTTATTCTGGCGATGGGAATTGGCTTGTTCTCTCCACCCTTTGGGGTCGGCTATTATGC
>CAWUMW010000169.1:0-5304 GCA_963923415.1 uncultured Hyphomicrobiales bacterium
TCAATCCAACTTCTGAAAAGGCGGCGTCGATAAACGCGCTGAGGGGATGTGTTTCGCCGGTGGCAATCACAAAGTCTTCGGCCTGTTCTTGCTGCAACAACAACCACATGGCTTCCACATAATCAGGCGCCCATCCCCAGTCGCGTGCGATATCGATATTGCCAAGGGTTAACCGCTCTTTGCTGCCGCGGCCAATCCGCACAGCGGCAGCAATAATTTTTTTGGTCACAAATCGTTCCGGGCGCAGCGGTGACTCATGATTAAACAAAATCCCGGTGGCCGCATAAAGATGATAGGCCTCACGGTAATTGGCGACTTCCCAGAATGCAGCGGATTTTGCCACCGCATAGGGACTGCGCGGGCGAAAGGCGGTTAATTCATCAGCGGGTTGTCCGCCGGTATCACCAAAACATTCGCTGGAGCCCGCATTGTAAAATTTAATGGGGCGGCCCGTCAGCCGGATCGCTTCGAGAAAATTAAGCGTGCCCGTGGCGATACTCTCCAAGGTTTCGACGGGTTGTTCGAAAGACAAGCCGACTGAGCTTTGACCTGCGAGATTATAGACTTCATCGGGGCGAATTTGGCTCAGGCAATGATAGACACTGCGAAAGTCATTGGGACTGAGGGAGGTGAGCTTGATTTTGCCCTCGATCCCCAAGCGCACGAGATTATCGTGCCGCATACTCTGCGCATCACGGCTGGCGCCATAAACCTCATACCCCTTTTCGAGCAGAAAGCGGGCCAGATAAGAACCATCCTGACCGGAAATTCCGGCAATCAAAGCGACAGGCATCAGATGTCCAACGGTAACCGGTGAGGCGGCATGGTTTACATGCCGATATATCCCTGTCTTAAGCGGTTTTGCTGTCCGCGCAAGAGGTAAACATCGGTTGGTCAGGCCTCATCGGTGCAAAAAGCAGGCGATTAGGCGATTTTGATGTCCGAATGATTCTGGATCGGCATGCTGCGCAGACGCTTGCCCGTGGCGGCGGCAATGGCATTCAACACGGCCGGAGCGGCGACAAAAATAGTCGGCTCTCCAACCCCACCCCAGAAACCACCCGACGGCATGACAATGCTTTCGACTTTCGGCATCTGCGCCATGCGCAAGATCTCATAGGTATCAAAATTTTCCTGTTCGACCTTGCCGCCTTTTAGACTGATTTCGCCATAAAACAGCGCCGATAATCCATAAGCAAAAGATCCTTCAATTTGCGCCATAATCTGTTGCGGGTTCACCGCATGGCCCGGATTGGTGGCTGCGACAATGCGATGGATCCTGACCTTATTGCCAGTCACCGACACTTCCGCACAGGCTGCCACATAACTGCCATAGCCCATATGTTGGGCCAGACCGCGATAGACGCCTTTTTCGGCGGGTTGGCTCCAGCCCGCTTTGTCGGCCACTGCGTTTAAGACCGCAAGATGATGGGGGCTTTTGGCGAGGAGTTTTTGCCGGAAGGCGAGCGGGTCGACCCCTGCGGCTTTGGCCACTTCATCAATAAAACATTCCAGATACAGGGCGTTTTGATTGTTGTTCACCCCACGCCAGAATCCCGCCGGAACGGGCGGATTGCGAATGGCGTGATCAATCAACAAATTGGGAATTTGATAGCCAAATACCCCTTCCGATCCGCTGGGATTAAGCCCTTGGAAACTTGACGGATCACGTCCTGCGGCAAAAAACGCATTGGGGTTGATGGAGGCCATAATGGATTGGCCAGATAGCCGCATATGCAGGCCAACCAGATTGCCGTGTTGGTCTAATCCCGCTTTCATCCGCGCGCGGGTTACCGGGTGATAATGGCCGTGCAGCATATCTTCTTCGCGTGACCAAATCAGCTTGATCGGTGTACCCGGCATTTGTTTGGCAATCAGGGCGGCTTGTTGGACATAGTCATGACTAACGGCGCGCCGACCAAATCCACCGCCTAACAGAAGGCGATGAATATCGCAGTTTTCGGGCGGTAGACCGACCGCGGTGGCTAAAGCATTTAATGCGTTTTCAGCATTTTGTGTGGAGGTCCACGCCTCGCATTTGTCGGGCGTATAAAGAACCGTTGCATTCATCGGTTCCATGGTTGCGTGGTGCTGATAGGGATAGCTGTAATCAGCTTCAATCACCTGATGGGCTGATGCGATGGCTGATTTGGCATCGCCCGCTTGATTGCCGATGACGGTTTCTTGTGACTCAAGTCCTTCTTTGAGCATGGCGTCAATATGGGCGCTCGACAAAGCGGCATTGGGGCCTTCATCCCATGTGATGGTGATGGTCTCAAGCGCAGATTGCGCCCGCCACCAATTATCCGCAATTACGGCAACGCCTTTGTCACCGACGGTGACAACTTTTTTGACCCCTTTCATCGTCAGGGCCTGTTTCGCCTCATAGCTTTTCAGCTTGCCGCCAAAGATTGGACAATTTTTGATCGCGGCGTGCAACAGTCCCGGCATTGTGTAATCAAGACTGTAAATTTGCGATCCATCCACCTTGCCGCGCGTATCAAGCCGGGGCAGGGGTTTGCCCGCAAGGGTCCAATCTCTCGGATCTTTCAGCACAATGTCTTTCGGCACCTCCATCTTTGCAGCCGCGGCTGCTAATTGGCCATAACTGAGGCTGCGGCCGGTCGCTTGATGGGTGACAATTCCCTTCTGCGCCTTACAGTCTGAGGCCTCGACAGCCCAGTGTTTGGCTGCCGCCTGAACCAGCATCATGCGTGCCGCAGCGCCCCCTTTGCGGACATAGTCATGCGAGTCCCTGATCCCGCGACTGCCACCGGTGGCAAAATTCCCCCAGACCCGATTGCGTTTGAGATTTTGCCCGGGCGTTGGATATTCGGTGCGGACTTTGCTCCAGTCACATTCCAGCTCTTCGGCAACCAGCTGCGCCAAACCGGTCAAGCTGCCTTGTCCCATCTCCATTCGGGCAATGCGGATGGTGACGGTTTCGTCAGGCGCAATCACCACCCAAGCATTGAGCTCAGGCGTAACGCTTTCCGCTTGGGCGTCCGTCCATGAAAAACCAAGCTGAAAGCCCCCCGCTAGCGCCGCACTACTGGCAATAAAATGCCGGCGCGACAAAGACACA
This sequence comes from uncultured Hyphomicrobiales bacterium, assembly GCA_963923415.1. Classification (GTDB taxonomy): domain Bacteria; phylum Pseudomonadota; class Alphaproteobacteria; order Rhizobiales; family Beijerinckiaceae; genus CAIYZJ01. The sequence goes on from CAWUMW010000169.1 coordinate 3,086, forward strand.
GCGGGTGGGGATGAAACAGAAGAGGGATCATGCGTGCCCATGGGAGACCTCATGCCTTTTTCGTGAGCTGTTGCGCGGCTTGTTTAATCGCAGCGCGGATCCGGTTATACGTGCCGCAGCGGCAAATATTGGTCATGCTTTCATCAATCGCGGCATCATCGGGATTAGGGTTTTTGCTCAGCAAAGCCACCGCCGCCATGATCTGCCCCGATTGGCAATAGCCGCATTGAGGGACATCCAATTCCACAAAGGCTTGCTGCACCGGGTGCAAGAGGGCGCCGGTCTTGTCATGAAGTGCTGCGAGACCTTCAATCGTTGTGATGCTTTGCCCGTTTTGGAGGCTTGAGACAGGTAAAGAGCATGCCCGCACGGGCTCGCCATCAAGATGAATGGTGCAGGCGCCGCAGGCGGCGATTCCGCAGCCATATTTGGTTCCGGTCAGGCCTAAATCGCGCAAAGCCCAGAGGATCGGCATATCGCCTTCAGCCTCCAGACGGTGTTTTTTGCCGTTTAAAACAATTTCAACCATGCGTCTTCATCCTTTAAAACGCGATTAAAAGTCTGGGCCTTCACTGCCGCATGCTGCCGAGAGTTACTCAGTCAGCATGCCTCACTCTCTCAACAGAGCCCCGCACTCTTTAAAAAGAGTTTAGCACAGTTTAGTGGCCTGATAAATCAGGCAGCGTGATCGCGGGCGTAGCGGGCCACATCGGCATGGGTGGCAAACCAGACATCGCCTTTGGCTTTGGCCATCCGGATCAATTCCTCAATAATCCAGATGCGTGAGCGATAGCCGATGATATGCGGATGGGTGGTGAGCTGGAAAATCCCCCCATCCTCATAGGCAGCTTCAAATTCACGTCGGAAAATATCCAACACCGCCGCCGGAGGCGTGTGGGGACGCAAGGATTGGAAGCGATGCATCATGAAATAGACGGCGTCATCGCGCACCCATTCCACGGGCAATTCGATAACACCTGTTGGCTCGCCATCGAGCAGCAATTCATAGCAATCTTCATCGGCCATCAGCGAGGAATCATAAAGCAGGCCCATTTCTTTTTCGATTTGCAACGTATGGGGGCTGAAATCCCATGAGGGGGTACGGAGGCCAACAGCGCGCACGCCAGTGATTTTCTCTAAAGCATCGGCCGAGCGCAGCATCAAATCGCGTTCTGCATCATAAGGCAGGACGGAGTTTAATTCATGGATCCAGCCATGGATGCCGATTTCATGACCTTGAGCGATCACATTTTTTTGTTCATCGGGATGCAAGAGCGCTGCCACGGCCGGCACATAGAACGTGGCCGGAACATCATATTTTTTTAATAATTTGAGAATTCGCGGTACCCCAACCCGGGTCCCATATTCCCCCCATGCCATGCGGCCAATGGATTTGCCCCCATCGCGCAATTCATTGGTTTCGTGATCCGCATCAAAGGACAGCGCAAACGCACAGCGGGCGTTGTTTTTCCATTGCTTGGGTCGGAATGCGCGACCAGCCCGCACTTGATTGACCAGTTTGCGCCAATGGGGTTCGGGCCATTGCCAGGGTTCGAGCGATGCAGTGGTCATCGGATGTCCTCTTATGCACAGGAGAATGGATTAAAGGCGAACAACATGATGGTTTGGACTGATTATAAGGGCGAGCCTGTCACCGGAAGGGTTTGGCCCGTAATAAAGCTGGCATGGTCAGAGGCTAAAAACACCGCCGCATCGGCGATATCTTCGGGCCGCCCCATGCGACGCACGGCAATGGTGTTGCTAAAATTAGCACGTGTTTCTTCTGAATAGCTGTTCCATTGACGCACATAATCCGGGCTGGTTGCCATAAAACCGGGCGCAATGGCATTGACGGTAATTCCAAATTGTCCCAGTTCCTGCGCTAATTGCTTGACGAGGCCCACTTGCGCATGTTTGGCCGCCGCATAGCTTTGAATGCCGGTCAGGCTTGGTGCCAATCCAGCCCGGCTGGCAATCACCACAATCCGGCCATAGCCAGCCTTTTTCATGCTCGGCACTACAGCTTGTGCGGTTAGAAAGGCGCCGGTCAAATTGGCATCAACAATGGCGTTAAAATCTTCGGGCTTCACCTGTTCCATCGCTTGGGGCGCTTGTCCGCGTACGCCTCCCGCGACATAGATCAGGCCATCAATGTGACCATGCTTGCGCAACAAGGGCGCGAGGCTGGCATCGAGTGCGGATTTGTCCGTGACATCGAG
>CAWUMW010000170.1:0-5259 GCA_963923415.1 uncultured Hyphomicrobiales bacterium
CTTGCGCCGCATATCATTTGGCCGCTTCGATTTGTTTTGCCGGCCCATCGTGGATTGCGGCCCGCTTGGTTTTTACGTCTTGGTCTTTTTCTTTATGATCATCTTGGCGGCCGTAAACTTTTACCGGCGACGAGGACGCTTGATCTCTTCAAAGATGAGGTCGGTGTGCCTTTGAAGTCCGAGACAAATATTGGTTTCGAATATTCGGATTGCTGGGTTGACGATGCGCGCCTCGTTGTTCTTAACGCCATGGATGCGCGTTCGCGAGGCGCCGTGATAGAAACGCGCCAAAAATTGATTGCTGCCGAACGCATGGGTCCATTGTGGCGCTTAACGATTGAAGATCAAGAATCAAAAGCGATTAAACATGTTGATGCGCGCGCCCTTGTGAATGCTGGAGGACCATGGGTGGCTGATATATTGCATCATAAAATGCAGTCTTCCATGGAAGCGCGGGTTCGGCTCGTACAGGGCTCACATATTGTCATGCGCCGCCTTTATAATCATGACCGCGCCTATATTTTTCAGAATGCTGACGGCAGAATTATCTTTGCGATTCCTTATCAAAAGCAATTCACATTGATTGGAACAACTGACCGTGACTATCAAGGTGATCCTGCGGATGTCCATGCAACCGAAGAAGAAATCGCATATTTGATTGCAGCAGCTAGTGAGTATTTCAAAACATCACTCAAGCGTGAGGATGTGGTTTGGTCCTATTCTGGGGTGCGTCCCCTTTACGATGATGGAGCATCGAAAGCGCAGGAAGCCACGCGAGATTATGTTTTGAAACTTGATACCTCAGATGGTAAAGCGCCTTTACTTTCAGTTTTTGGCGGCAAAATTACAACTTATCGTCGTCTTGCGGAGGCTGTTCTCGAAAGGTTAAAAACTTATTTTCCAGAGTCTGTTTCGAAAGCGGGCTGGACTGCTGATCTGCCTTTGCCAGGTGGTAATTTTCCTGCAACCGGATTTCAGATTCTTGTTGACCAAATGATCGCCGACTATCCACGTTTTGAGCGCGAATATCTCGAGCGTCTCTGCCGCCTTTACGGGACGCGCGCAAGAGAAATTCTTGGTTCAGCGAAATCAATCAATGACCTTGGACAACAATTTGGTGGTACATTGACGGGCAGTGAAATCGACTATTTGATGCTTGAGGAATGGGCGCAGACTGCTGATGATATTCTGTGGCGTCGCACAAAGCTCGGTCTGGTTCTGAGTGAGGGTGAAAGATCAAGCCTTCAAACCGCAATTCTTAACCGTCGACAAATAATGCTCGAAAAGCAAAAGCCGACTGAGGGAGATCAAGCAGCATGACCTTGTCTCTTCGCTCGGTTACACGAAAGATTGGTGACGATATCCACATTGACAATGTTTCGCTCACTTTGGAGCGTGGCACATTGAATGTCTTGCTTGGTCCAACTCTATCCGGCAAAACATCATTGATGCGTTTGATGGCAGGACTTGATATCCCTGATCAAGGGCTTATTCACGTTGATGGGAAAGACGTAACAGGCCTTTCAGTAGGCAAACGTAATGTTGCGATGGTCTATCAGCAATTTATCAATTATCCGACATTGTCCGTATATGAAAATATTGCGTCGCCATTGCGTGTTGCCGGTGTCAATCGCAGCGAGATTGATCGCCGTGTTCAAGAAGCGGCACAATTACTTCGCCTGACGTCGATGCTTGATCGGACGCCTTTGCAATTGTCAGGCGGGCAGCAGCAGCGCACAGCGATTGCGCGCGCATTGGTCAAGCGCGCTGATCTCGTCTTGATGGATGAACCGCTTGCCAATCTTGACTATAAGTTGCGCGAAGAACTGCGTGAGGAACTGCCTCGGATTTTTTCGTCCTCGGGGGCGATTTTTGTTTATGCGACGACCGAACCGTCCGAGGCGCTTTTGCTGGGCGGTAACACCGCGACGCTTTGGCAAGGTCGCGTTACCCAGTTTGGGCGGACAACGGCCGTTTATCGCGAACCTAAAGATTTGATTACTGGTCAAGTTTTCTCTGATCCTCCCTTAAATCTTCTTCATGGCCATAAGAATGGCAACATGTTCATATTGGCAAATGGCAAGACGCTTACTCTTTATGATGATCTCACACATTTGGCTGACGGATCGATGACACTTGCGTTCCGGGCGCACCACCTGTCATTGCGATCATCTGGTACTTCATCTTTAACATTGCCTGTTGATGTTGGCGGGTCTGAAATCTCAGGTTCTGAAAGTTTTATTCATGTTGCGCTCGGTTCAACAAAATTTGTTTTGTTGGAGCAGGGTGTCCATCGTATCGATGAGGGCGCAAAGCTAAACGCTCACGTGGCGGTCGAACATCTTTATGTGTTTGATCCGGCTGGGCATCTCTTGCGTGCGCCGCGTAATGCGACTTCGGGGCAAGCGGTCCAAGGAGTTGCATTATGACGACACTCCGCCTCGAGAAACTTGCCCATTCATACAAGGCAAATCCCGCGGGACCGCAAGATTATGCTTTGAAAGAAATTAATCAGGTTTGGCGGACGGGTGGCGCTTATGCTCTGCTTGGCCCATCGGGTTGTGGTAAAACAACCCTTCTCAATATCTTGTCGGGGTTGGTGACACCGTCGCAAGGTCGCGTATATTTCGATGATCGCGACGTGACTGAATTGCCGACTGAAAAGCGTAATATCGCACAAGTGTTCCAGTTCCCCGTTATTTACGATACGATGACTGTTCGTGAGAATCTCGCATTCCCGCTCAAAAATCGTGGCATGGAAACGGCAAAAATCAATGCAAGGGTGAACGAGATCGCCTCTCTTCTTGATCTTACCCGTGATCTTGATCGCCGCGCTAAAGGACTTACGGCGGACGCAAAGCAAAAAATTTCATTGGGTCGTGGCCTTGTACGTCCTGATGTTTCGGCTGTTCTGTTTGATGAGCCGTTGACGGTCATTGATCCTCAAATGAAGTGGGAATTGCGCTCAAAGCTTAAAGAGATTCATCGCAAACTTTCCGTAACGATGATTTACGTCACGCATGATCAAACAGAAGCCCTAACTTTTGCAGATAAAGTTGTCGTGATGTCTGAAGGTGAAGTGGTTCAAATTGGCACGCCAGAAGAGCTATTTGAACAACCAACACACCGCTTTGTGGGACATTTTATTGGTTCCCCCGGAATGAATTTTTTACCCTGTTCAATTGAGGGAACCACAGCGCATATTGGGCAATTCGCCGTTGAACTTGGCGCCGCCTATTCGATTGAAACCAAGGCGAAGTTGGAATTAGGCATCCGTCCCGATTTTGTGTCTCTCGCCGCTCCCGGAAAAGGAATACCCGTCAAGATTGATCGTGTAGATGATCTCGGCCGCAATCGTATCGCCCATGTTCGCCTCGAGGGTCATAAACTCGCGGTTACGGTCCCCCCAAATTTTGATGCTGATCGTTCAGATCTCACCATCGTTTTTGAGCCAGCGCGTATCGGCATCTTTGCCAATGACAAGCGTCTTCAACCCCAAGCACGGGGAGGCGCTTAGCATGAAGCCCTATAATAATCGCGCTTGGTTTATGGTGCTTCCCGTGTTCATGATCGTCGCCTTCAGCGCGGTTGTACCTTTGATGACTGTCGTCAATTATTCCGTTCAAGATACATTCGGGAATAATGAATTTTTCTGGAATGGCATCGGATGGTTCAAAGAATTGCTTGATCCTAAAAGCGAATTGGGGGGACGATTTATTGACGCCATGGGTCGCAATTTCCTTTTCTCTTTTATGATTCTCGCAATTGAAATTCCGCTTGGAATTCTCGTGGCGTTGTCGATGCCGCGCCAGGGCATTGGTGTTTCTATCTCGCTGGTCCTCTTGGCCCTTCCGCTTCTCATTCCGTGGAATGTTGTGGGAACCATATGGCAGGTGTTTGGACGCTCCGATATTGGCTTGATGGGCTGGGCGCTTACAGAGATTGGCGTTGATTATAATTATGTATCCGGTGTTATCGCAGCTTGGATCACGATCATCATGATGGATGTCTGGCATTGGACATCTCTAGTCGTCCTCCTCTGTTATGCCGGATTGCGGGCTATCCCTGATGCTTATTATCAGGCCGCCCGCATTGATGGCGCATCGCGATGGGCAATCTTTCGTGCGATTCAATTACCGAAAATGAATCGTGTTCTCATCATTGCGGTACTTTTGCGCTTCATGGATAGTTTCATGATTTACACAGAGCCGTTTGTTGTGACTGGCGGAGGCCCAGGAAACGCAACGACTTTTATATCCATTGACCTTGTCAAAATTGCGCTTGGTCAATTTGATTTAGGAAAAGCTGCTGCATTGTCGCTTGTCTATAATCTGATCATTCTCACAGTCTGTTGGGTTTTCTATACGATCATGACCCATTTGGAGAATGCCGAGCGGAGGGCGCACTCATGAAACCCTCACGCATTGTTTTACTCGTTTATACACTTTTTTTAATGCTGCCGATCTATTGGCTCGTGAATATGAGTCTCAAGACCAATACTGAGATAACGGGCCCTCTGACTTTATTTCCCCAACAGCTCACGTTTCAAAATTATGTAAAAATATTCACCGATTCGAGCTGGTATATGGGTTATGTCAACGCTGTTCTTTATGTGTTGGTCAACACTGTAATTTCAATTACTCTTGCACTGCCAGCAGCATATGCATTTTCTCGATATCGGTTTGTTGGTGATAAGCACTTATTCTTCTGGCTGTTATCAAACCGAATGGCACCTGCCGCGGTCTTTGCGCTGCCCTTTTTCAATCTGTATCAAGCTGTTGGATTGTTCGATACCGTATGGGCTGTCGCGCTCGCACATTGCCTTTTTAATGTCCCGCTCGCAGTGTGGATCCTCGAAGGATTTATTTCGGGTGTTCCTCGTGAAATCGATGAAACAGCCTCAATTGATGGTTATTCCTTTCCGCGCTTTTTTGGTAGGATTTTTATTCCGCTTATTGCCAATGGAATTGGCGTTTCAGCATTTTTTTGCTTCATGTTTTCTTGGGTGGAGTTGCTGCTTGCACGCACGCTGACAGCGACGAATGCTAAACCGATTTCTGCCATCATGACGCGCACCGTTTCTGCAGCCGGTATGGATTGGGGACTGCTCGCGGCGGCAGGTGTGTTAACGATCATTCCAGGAGCCGTCGTGATCTGGTTTGTCCGAAACTATATCGCCAAGGGCTTTGCCCTTGGACGTGTTTGATGAGGTGAACTGATGCTCAACTGGTTGAGCGTAATAGACATTGCCTGGATGGC
>CAWUMW010000171.1:0-5178 GCA_963923415.1 uncultured Hyphomicrobiales bacterium
TCCCAATTTGCGTTTGCGCTGACCGAGCGTGCGCAAGCGCAGCGCATTCAGCCGAATAAAGCCCTGGGCATCGCGATGGTCATAAGCCACGGCGCCTTCCTCAAATGTGACCAGATCCTGATCATAGAGTGAATAAGGGCTTTCACGCCCGACCACCCAAGCATTGCCCTTGTAGAGGTTCAGAGTGACCCGGCCTGTCACGCATTCTTGGGATTTATCAATAAGAACCTGCAACATTTCGCGCTCGGGCGAGAACCAGAAGCCATTATAAATGAGTTCTGCATAACGCGGCATCAGCTCGTCTTTCAAATGCGCGGCACCGCGATCGAGCGTAATGGACTCAATTCCGCGATGCGCCACCAGCAAAATCGTGCCGCCGGGGGTTTCATACATGCCACGCGATTTCATGCCGACAAATCGGTTTTCGACCAGATCCAACCGGCCAATCCCGTTTTCGCGGCCCAAAGCGTTCAATTTGGTCAGCACCGTGGCGGGGGACATTTTCTCACCATTGATCGCCACCGCATCGCCTTTTTCAAAGTCGATGGTGATGGTGGTGACCTGATCCGGCGCCTGCTGCGGTCCGATGGTGCGGGAATAGACATAATCCGGCACTTCCACGGCCGGATCTTCCAGAACTTTGCCTTCGGATGAAGCGTGCAAAAGATTGGCGTCAACCGAGAAGGGGGCTTCGCCGCGCTTGTCCTTGGCGATCGGGATTTGATTTTGTTCGGCAAATTCGATCAATTTGGTCCGGGATGTCAGATCCCATTCGCGCCACGGGGCAATGATCGTGATGTCGGGCTTCAAAGCATAATAGCCGAGCTCGAAGCGCACCTGATCATTGCCTTTGCCGGTCGCGCCATGCGACACCGCATCGGCCCCGACCTTTTCGGCAATCTCGATCTGCTTTTTGGCAATCAGCGGCCGCGCAATCGACGTGCCAAGCAAATAAACACCTTCATAGACCGCATTGGCACGGAACATCGGGAAAACATAATCGCGGACAAATTCCTCGCGCACATCCTCGATAAAGATATTTTCGGGCTTGATGCCAAGCAGCAGGGCCTTGTCACGCGCCGGTCCCAATTCCTCGCCCTGCCCCAGATCTGCGGTGAACGTCACCACTTCGCAGCCATAGGTGGTTTGCAACCATTTCAGGATAATCGATGTATCGAGGCCGCCGGAATAAGCGAGAACGACTTTATTAACAGGCTTGCTGGTCATGGTTTTTCACCCTTGTTTCGGTTGCGGCGCGCATCATAGGCAAGCTTTACAAAGGCGCAAGTCCAAGCGCTCTAAAAAGCTTCAATCCCCTCAAAAGCCTTGATTTAAGAAAACTACACGTCTCTCACGCTTCATCAACTCTAAGGCACATCAAGCACCTCTATGATGAAAACCGCTTGCCAAAACAGCCTCGTTCATGCTCGCCTGTGCCCCTCTGATCCGAATGAATCCTATGAGATCGCCCATGTCTGCACATCCGTCTGCCTTACACCCCGCTTTTATAACGTCATCTGAAACCGCTCTTCCGCTGCATGCCGTGACGCCGGAGACCTGGCGGGATTGTGCAACTCGGTTTGGCGATTTTGCCTGTCATTTTGCTGAGCAGAATGATTTTTCAGGAAAAGATGGGCAAATCATCTGTCTTCCCCTGCAAAATGGTCGTCTGGCTGCGGTTTTATTTGGACTCGATCATCAAAAAAACGAAGATTCGGTCTTTGCCGCGGGCCGTCTGGTCCAGGCCCTGCCCAAAGGGGATTACTATTTGGGTGAAGGCTGGAAGGATGAGCAAGCGGCTGCTCTTGCTTTTTTATTGGGGCTTTATCGGTTTGATCGCTATAAAAAAGGTGATCCCAAAGTGCGCCGCCTTGTTGTGCCCAAAAATTGCGATGGGACATTCCTAACCGTGCTCGCCGACTCCGTCTGTTGGGGGCGAGATCTGATCAACACCCCCGCCAATGATATGGGGCCGCATGATATCGAAAAAGCAGCCCGCGATTTGGCAAGCCAAACACAAGCCAAACTCCATGTGATCGAAGGTCAGGCGCTTTTAAGCCACAATTTCCCGATGATCCACGCCGTCGGACGCGCCTCAACCCGCCTTCCGCGCCTGATCGACCTGACATGGGGCGATCCATCCCATAAAAAGGTAACTTTGATCGGTAAGGGTGTGGCCTTTGATACGGGCGGTCTTAATATCAAGCCAGATTCTGCCATGCTTTTAATGAAAAAAGACATGGGAGGTGCCGCAACAGCCCTGACACTCGCCCGCATGATCATGATGACAGGCTTAAAAGTGAGGCTGCGTGTGCTGATCCCGGCCGTTGAAAATTCCATTTCCGGCTCTGCCTTCCGTCCGGGCGATGTTTTACCAAGCCGCAAAGGATTATCGGTCGAAATTGGCAATACCGATGCCGAAGGCCGCTTGATCTTGGCCGATGCCCTGGCTTTAGCCGATGAGGAAAAACCAGACCTTATTTTACAATTCGCAACCCTTACTGGAGCCGCACGCGTTGCGCTCGGACCCGATCTTCCTCCTTTCTATACAAAGAACGATACATTAGCGAAACGAATCCAAACGCTTGGTTTTTCTGTCCATGACCCGGTTTGGCAATTGCCCTTATGGAACCGCTATCGCTCGATGCTCGACTCCAAAATCGCCGATATCAATCATATTTCAAGTGGTGGCTTTGCTGGATCCATAACAGCCGCCCTATTTTTGGATCGATTTATCGAAAATGCCATCGATTATGTGCATTTCGACATTTTTGGCTGGACCCCCAGCCCGCGACCCGGGCGCAGTGAGGGCGGGGAACCTCAAGCCGCACGGTTGCTTTATGAGCTGATCCGTCAAGATTATTGCGTGTAAAGCCAAGAAAGCATTGCGACGCAAGCCGAACTGTTTCTATAACGGAAACGGAACAGTTCAGGATGTATAATGGCTCTTGATCTTAAATCCGGGCAAGCTTTAGCTTTATGGAACCATTCCATGCTTGATTTGGTCAAGCAGGATGATTCTGGGCTTACTTTGCGTCAGCTTGCCATTTTGCTCACCGTTTATTTGGAACTTCCACCCCATACGGTGCGTGGTCTGGCCGATCGTCTCGGCGTCGCCAAGCCAGTCATCAGTCGCGCCTTAGATACGTTGGGCCGGCAAGAGCTGATCTTACGCAAGCGCGATCCAAGCGACCGACGCAATGTTTTAGTCCAACGAACCGTCAAAGGCGCACTGTTTGTCGAAAACCTGGGTGATATTATGATCACCCATGCCAAGCAGTTGATCGTGTGACCATGATATCAGATCCTCGCCTGACCCTAGCACGTCCAGATCTCGCTGCTGATCATTTACGAGACCAAATCGATGCACCGCGCTATGCAAAAGGGCAAATCATGCAGATTTGCACCCCGACTGCGCCCTTATTTGCCGCACCACGCGCTGACGGCCCTTTGCAAAGCGAATTCCTGTTGGGCGAAGAGGTTCTGGTTGTCGAACAAACAGAGGAAGGATGGAGCTGGGGCCAAAATCTTTCCGATGGCTATGTTGGCTATTTGCCAAGCGATGCTTTGACCAGTGACGTGCAAGCTGTGACGCATCAGATCTCCGCTTTGCGCAGTTTTGTCTATGCTGCAGCGACCATCAAATTACAACCTCTGCAGGTTTTATCCTTTGGCGCCAAGCTCGCTATAACCGACACGCAGGATCAATTCAGCCGTTTGGCCACAGGGGGATATATTTTCAGCTCCGATCTCACCCCCCTTACAGACGGATCCCAAAATAAAGATTTACAAGACCCCGCGGCTTTTGCTGCCTATTTTTTACACAGTCCCTATTTATGGGGTGGACGATCCAGTCTTGGAGTGGATTGTTCAGGATTGATCCAACTTGCTCTGCAAGCCTGCGGCATCAAAGCGCCGCGCGACAGTGACCAGCAAGAGCGCGCCTTAGGCCATGAGATTGCCGACACCAATTCTTTGCACCGCAATGATTTGGTGTTTTGGAAAGGCCATGTCGGGCTGATGCTTGATCAAGAACATCTCCTGCATGCTAGCGGCCATCATATGCATGTTGTCATAGAACCATTGGCAGAAGCGCGCAGCCGTATTCTCCAAAAAACCGGCCATGATCTCACTTCTTGCAAACGTTTGGTTTTTTAATAACCGCGGTTCAAGTGGACCTGATGCAATAAGGGCTCCCCGCGCTCCAGTCGGGCAATTTGCTCAACAACCAGCCGACCAATCGCATCAGGTGACGACATGGCTGCATTATGCGGGGTCACGGTGACCGCTGGATGGGTCCATAAAGGCGAGGTCTTGGGCAAAGGCTCGGTTTCAAAAACATCCAAAATGGCTTCTTGCAAACTTCCTTCAGCAAGACAGGCCAAAATATCGGCCTCAACCTGCAAGCCGCCCCGTCCGGCATTGATCAAAACCGGGCCGCCCAACGCCCCATCTTGTGCAAGAGAGCGCAGTACATCGGTATTGATTAAAGAGCGCGTATCAGCCGTCAGAGGTAAAAGCACAACTAAAATATCGGTTTTGGCCAAAAATTCTGTCAGCCCCTGTTGCCCTGCATAGCAATCAACCCCGGGAAGCTGCCGCGCAGTGCGGCTCCATCCCGAAACCTGAAAGCCCATCATGCGCAATTTAGCCAAGGCGTCCTGACCCAAAACCCCCAAACCCATCACACCGACTCGGACATCCGAGGCGGCAGGCTGATCCCGATCATCAAACCATAAGACTTGCTGCTGCTGCTGCTGATAACGCTTGGTTTGCCGCAAAACAGACAAACAGTGCAAAACCACATATTCACTCATCCGCGCGGTCAAATCCGGATCCACCACCCGGGCTACAGGCACATGCGGCAAATGTGGGTCCTGCAACAAATGATCCACGCCTGCACCGAGAGAAAAAATGGCTTTCAGCTTTGGAAGACTCTGCAAACTTCCCGGCGGATGTTTCCAACTCATCACATAATCAATGGTCGCAGGATCATAGGCTTGGCCAAGACTATAAACCTGTTTTTGGGGCAATAATCGGCTAAAGCGATCCTGCCAATGCTCCACATCCCACCCTGTTATCGCCAATAACACTGCCATGATCTCAATCTGTTCCTTAGTTTGCCGTTCCTTAGTTTGCCGTTCCCTGCTGCTTTTTTTCATTGACCCGGCTTTAGGT
>CAWUMW010000172.1:0-5078 GCA_963923415.1 uncultured Hyphomicrobiales bacterium
CAATTTCAAGACTCGGCTAATTTATTCTTTCATAGACTCACGCGATACCCTGCGCGTGATCGTCATCCGAAAGGTGACTTAAGGGCGCGGTAATCCCCGCCCTTAAGCGGTCTTGTTAATTCACCAGCGAGCAATTGCCGTCTTTGATGGGCCGGAAGGCTTCATTGGCTGGAATGGTCGCCATGATTTTATAATAATCATAGGGATATTTGGAGTCCGCTGGAGCCTTGATTTCAACCAGATAGACCGGATGGGTTTTGCGCCCATCAGCCCGCACTTCGCCCTTGCCAAACAATTTGTCGTCGGTTGGCAATTCTTTCATTTTTTTGACAATCGCGGCGCCATCGGTTTTTGCTTTCAGCGCTTCAACGGCTTTGAGATAATGAATGACGGAAGAATAAACACCGGCATGAATCTTACCCGGATATTTGCCGCCATTTTGAGCGGCAAAGCGCTTAGCAAAATTACGCGAATCCTCGCTCATATCCCAATACCATGACTCGGTATAGGTGAGGCCCTGCGCTGTCTGCAAGCCCAAGGCGTGCACGTCGCTGATATCAACCAGCAAGCCTGCCAATTTTTGTCCGCCGCGGGTAATGCCAAATTCAGCCGCTTGTTTGACCGAATTGGTAAAATCGCCCCCCGCATTGGCAAGGCCGATCACCTTGGCTTTGGACGATTGGGCTTGCAACAAGAAAGAGGAAAAATCTTGCGTATTGATCGGCACCCGCACATTGCCGAGCACCTTGCCCCCTTCTTTATTGACGACCGCCATGGTGTCGCGCTCCAGCGAGTGACCGAAAGCATAATCAGCGGTCATAAAATACCAGCTATCGCCCCCTTGTTTCACAATCGCTTTGCCAGTGCCATTGGCCAGCATCCAAGTGTCATAGGACCAATGGATGGTATTGGGCGAACATTTCGGACCTGTGAGATCTGAAGTGCCAGCCCCGGAATTGAGCATGATCTTGTTTTTATCGCGCGAAATATCGCCGACAGCCAAGGCCACCGCCGAATTGGGCACATCGACAATCACATCCACACCATCTTGGTCATACCACTGGCGGACAATCGAGGCACCAACATCGGCCTTGTTCTGATGGTCACCCCCAACAACCTCAACCTTCAGGCCCTTTGCGGCTGCATTATAATCTTCAACAGCCAAGCGCGCCGCTACAATCGAACCGGGGCCAGATGTATCGGCATAAAGGCTCGACATATCCGACAACACACCGATTTTAATGGACATCGTTGGGCTTTGGGCCATCGCCGTTGAGGTCATCAGACCCAGTGCCAAAACGGCTGCATGCCGCAAACGAAAACCGCTCATCCTCATTCTCCCTTTCTTTGTCCCTTCAAGGACCGCTTACACCCCATCATGGAAAAATTTAGGGGCAATTGCAACTCTCTTTCCACGCCACACGCCTGCTCTTAAACCGGCACAATCCATTTGCGGTGGATCAGTAATAACCCCATTCCAGCCAGACCCGCAAAGCCAACCAGTAAAAAAGTGAGCATCACAATCATATCCACATGATGTAAGCCAATCGCATTCATCAAAAGAAAACCGAGCCCACGCTGTGCGGCAAACATTTCACCCAGCAAGGTGCCGATCAAGGTCAGTGAAAATCCAATTCGTAACCCTGAAAAAATCTCCGGAAGTGCGGCTGGAAAAATAACCCGCCTGATTGTCTCCCCCAGCCCCAAGCCCAAAACGCGCGCAGTTTTGAGCAAAACAGGCCGGACTTGGCGCACGGCATGCAACGTGAATAAGGCAATCGGCACCAAACCATGCAAAGCACCGAAAGCGACTTTGGCCGAAAGCCCCAAACCAAAAGTCAGCAGCAATATCGGATAGAGCGTAATTTTAGGGATCGAATAAAGCGCGATCAAAAAAGGCTCAAACACATCGCGCGCAAATGACCTCAAACCTAAAATAAAACCAATCATAAGTCCCGACAGACTGGCAATCGTCAGCGCCAAGCCAAAGGCTTTTAAAGTTTCGCGTAGATGCATCCCAAATGCATCGGTTGTAACAAAATGAATTGTGAAGCGCAGCGTTGCGAGAGGGGAGCGCAGCGCAATATCACCAATGATCCCATAAAGGCCTTGCCAGATCACCAGCAAAATGATGATCAACCACGCCATATTGATCACAAGGCGGCCGCCTGATCCGCTCATTGCATCCCCCTGCGTTTCAACAAGGCTTTCTCCCATGCGGTAATCACCATATTGATCGAAACAGACACGGTTAAAATCAACAGGATCAGGGGATACATCGTGGCATTGTCAAAATTATTATAAGCAAAACTAATTTCATATCCCATGCCACCGGTCGACATGATAAATTCGGCTCCAATCACGCCGATCAACGCATAGGCCACTGCAAATTTAGCGCCTGTCAAAAGTGAGGGCGTTGCCGAGGGCAGTATAATTTTAACCGCCGTTTCCAACCGCCCCATTCCGTTAACCCGCGCGACTTTCAGCAGCACCTTTGGCACCCGGTCAATTCCATTGAGCACATTGACCAAGACCGCTACAAAACCAAGCATCACACCAATAAAAATTTGTGGCGCATCCCCTAAGCCCAACAGCAAAATCAAAAGCGGATAAAAAGCAAAAACCGGGATCGCATAATAGGTGGCAAAAAACGGCTCCAATATTTCCCGCATCCGTGTCAGCGGATGCAACAGCAACCCGACCACCACACCCGCACATAATGCAATCAGAAAAGCGATACCTGCATTGCCGAATGTTTTTGCGATAGCGAGATTTAATTTTCCGCTTTGTAAAAGACGCAACGCATCAAGCCCCATGCGCGAAGGGGCCTGCATGGTCAAAGGATCAATCCGTCCAGAGTGAACCAAAGCCTCAAGCCCGATGACAACAAGCACAATCAACAGCAGACGGATCAATCCAGCTTTTGTCATGAATGCACTTTGTTTATCCAACGCTTTTGGCTTATCAATCATTTTCATGACTTGCCCAAGGCTTTCATGGATTGCGCCCGCAACGCACGCCACAATCGCGCCGTCACCTGCCCAAAGCGGTCTTCTTCGACAATCTGGCTGGTGCGCTCTTTCGGCCACTGTGTTTCAACCAGATCAATCAACTGACCAGGGCGCGCTGACATCACACCAATCCGATCCGCCAACATAGTCGCCTCATCCAAAGCATGGGTGATCAGGAAAATTGTCGCCCCGGTTTTGCGCCATAAATTGAGCAATTCATCGCCCATCAATAACCGCGTTTGCTGATCCAGTGCGCCAAAAGGTTCATCAAGCAAGATCAAGCGCGGCTCTGTCACCAGCGTGCGCGCAATACAAACCCGTTGCCGCATGCCGCCTGATAATTGCGCCGGATACAGTGTTTGAAAATCACCCAGCCCCATCATGGTTAGGGCATTTTCAATTCGTGCCTTTTTCTCTTGCTCTGACAACGTCATGCGTTGCAAGCCGAAGGCGATATTCTCGCGCACCGTCAACCATGCAAACGTCGCATCATCCTGAAACACCACCCCGACACCGTCAGGACAACGCCCTGTGATCGGCTGCCCCTCAAACAAAATCTGACCCTTGCTCGGTGCGCTAAGGCCAATCATCAATTCCAACAGAGTTGATTTGCCACAGCCCGAAGGTCCGACCACGGCAAAAAATTCACCCTGTCTCAGCTCGAGTGAAAGCGGGCCTAAAGCATGAATGGGCGCGCCCGCCCCACCGGGTCGGGCAAAGTGCATTTCTACCCGATCAAGCGCGATATGCGGCTGCGCGCCAGCGTCATGCGGCGTCATGCTGAAACTCATTTGAAGGCTTTAAGATCATCGGGCAAAAATTGCGGATCGATCATTTTTGTCACATCGATCTCACCCGACAAAGCCCCCACAGATTTTTGCAACTCTACAGCACGTTGCAAGCCCTCCATGTGGAACTGACCTGTCCCCCAATAGTCAATGCCATGGGTCCGGCTCTCCACTAAGGCTTTGACGGATGCGCGGGCAATCGCAGGCTCGAGATTATAGACTTTGGCAATGATATCCCCAGCTTCCGCAGGGTTACGGACCATAAACTCGACCGCCCGCCGACGGGCCCGCAACACCGCTTTGATAAAATCAGCCTTAGCGACCGATTGAGAGGAAGACGCCGCACCCAAGACATTCGCAATCGGTGGCAATAAATCAGACGCAACAGCAACAGCGCGATATTTATCTTTGAATTTTGCCCAAAGCGGTTCAGGAATTGGGGTAATATCGATCAGGCCCGCATCAAGAGCTGCAACCCCTTCGCCAAAACCCCCGGTTTTAACAAGCTCAACTTCCTCGACCTTTAATCCCCCCGATTGAATCACAAGACTTGCTAAGCCCTGACTGGTCGAGCGCGGATTGGTATAGCCCATTTTCTTGCCTTTCAAATCCTTAACGGATTTGATCGGTGAATCAGGTTTGACAGCCCAGACAAATTCAGCAACCGTCAACACATTGTCGCTGACAAATTTAATATCCGCGCCTTGCTGAATCGCTGCAATGACTGCATTGGGATTCACTTCTGCATAAGGCGCGTTGCCTGCCAACATATTCCGCAAGGTTGTCCCACCGCCTGCTGAGGACAAAATGCCTGTGACATTGGCCCCTTCTTCCTTGAAAAATCCTTTCTCCATCGCCACCGCATAGGGCATGCCATTAGCCGATACGCCATAATTGGAAACAACAATGTCCTCAGCCTGAGCCGCAGAGGCAAATAGCAAGGTCACAAGACCCGCACATAGATTTTTCCATGCATGATGGTGCATTCTCTTTCCCCTCAAGGTTGTTGGGGCCCTCGCGCCCTTCTTAGTTGGCGACTTATAGCCCGACTTTGACGCGTTTCAAAGGGCCAAACCCACACAAAACCATGCCCTGCACAAATGTCAGCCTCCCAAAAGACCAACAGCATTGCTGGCAACAGAAAAAAACGGGTGACAGATGCAACACAGACGCTAGTCTGGTGCCATCCTTCAATGAGACTCAAGACACACAGGAACGCCTCCATGACCCCTGACATTCGCCGTCAGCTTGTTGCAGAGCTTGCCCCTCAGGGCATGCT
>CAWUMW010000173.1:0-5055 GCA_963923415.1 uncultured Hyphomicrobiales bacterium
TGAATGGATTAAATGGTCATCCTTTGGCTTTCCCCCTCAAGCCCGGACAAATCAGCATCGCCCTGTCAGGCGATTTCGGAACTGCGCATCAAAACAGCGCGCAAAGCGTGGGAGAATTCTCTTTTGCCTATGGGCTAGAGCATCATCGTTTGATCAAGATCGGCATAGGCTATTCCGACCTTCAAAGCTCTTTGTCATCCTCACCCGCCTCAACCTTTAAAGGTGCATTCCTCACGCCTGAATTTGTCAGCCCATTAGGCGCAAGTCCCTTTTATGTAAGCCTGTTGGGATTTTATGAAATCGGGGATTTAACAAGCCACCGCCATTTTACCGATGCAGGCATCATGGCTATTGCACAAGGGCGCACCTCAGCACGCTCTTACGGCGCGCGTCTCAGAGTGGATTGGGTCAAAGCGCTGGAGATCGGCGATTGGTCCTTAACGCCCTATGCTTCACTCACCTCACTGCGCACAGACCTCGGCGGCTATCTTGAAACAGCGCCGAGCTTTCCTGTTATGTGGCATCGCTCTGATGACCGCACAACGCTTGTGCGCATCGGCCTTGATAGTCTCTATCCCGTCAATGATCATCTGCAGCTGACAACCACAGTCGAAACAATCCATCGCTTAGAGCACTGGTCGCGCATTGCCGCTGGCCGGAATGTTGACTTAGGGGACTTTGTGACAGCGCCAACCCCGCTGCAACAAACATGGCTGCGATTTGGAATAGGAGCTCACCTGACCATCGGACCCGGGATCGCCTCTTTGATGATCAATAAGAGCACGCAGGATTTCAATGCGGCATGGGCGTCTTTAAGCTATCGACTGATCTTTTAAAGTCTGATCTTTTAAAGCCTGATCTTGGTCACGCACACTTTATCACGCGCTTCTCATCAAGCGCTTTTGCGGTCCAAGCCTATTTGCGGTCAAGAACATGGGTCACACACCAACACCGCGCATCCTCTCAAGCGGGGTGCGAAACCATAAAAAAACCCGCCTGACCAAGGTCAGACGGGTTTTAGTCCCAGACGGATTTTTTAAAGCTTAAGCGTGGCTTTTAAATTTAAGCGTGACTTGCAGCGTCAGCATGTTTTTTGGCGATTTCGCGCTTAAGCACGCGCGCGCCTTGTGACAAATCGGTTTCAGGCGCTTTCATCAAAAACGCATCCAGACCGCCGCGATGTTCAACACTGCGCAAAGCATTCGCCGACACACGCAACCGTACCGAGCGTGACAGCACATCAGACTGCAACGTCACATTGCACAGATTGGGCAAAAACCGGCGTTTGGTCTTGCGGTTCGAATGGCTGACCAGATGGCCGCTCTGGACGGCTTTTCCCGTCAATTCGCAACGGCGTGCCATGGATGTCTTCCCTTTTGCTCGATCATAAAACGAAGCTCTCAGCTGTCCCAAAGATCCACGCGCCCAAAGGGGCAGACAAATCCCGAAGTCATGCCGGAGGTTGAGGGTCTATAGGGGAGGATGGCGACAGCGTCAAGTCAAAGCGCGACAGGGATTCACAAATCGGCTAAATTTAACGCTGAAGAGATTCGATCCCATGAACGGACCAGCCTGTGTCGTTAAGCCAGAAAGACCGCAGAAAAGCTGATTTTCTGCTCAATCCAGCCAGTTTTATCTGGTTTTTGATCGTTTTTCTGCTGTTTTCCTCTGCGGCACAAGCGGCGTTTCAATTTACCAATCGCAAATTGGGCGCCCCGCTCGAAGTGGATTATCGTATAAGCCTGCTCGATATTGGGATCGGGCTTGCGCAAGCACAAGGCGATTTGGGCAGCGGACAATATCGTTTGACCATCAAAGCGCGCGCCACCGGCATGGCCGGCTGGCTGACCGGCACCTCTGCGGAAGCCTTCTCGATGGGATCCGCAATCGGCCCTCGCCCTGTCCCCTCGGTCCATGGGCTTGATTTCATGGGACAAAAATCGGGATTTTTGCTGCGGATGGGATTAGCGGGTGGCAGTGTGCAATCGGTCAAAATTGATCCGCCACTCATTCCCCGGGATGATCGCGTTCCGGTTGAGGAGTCCCATCGGCGCAATGTCGTAGATCCGGTCGGGGCGACCATTTTTTTGCAAGCCCAGCGCAATGGCAAACCGGATCCGATGGTGTGTAATCGCACCGTGCCGATCTTCGACGGGGTTGGACGATTTGACCTGACTTTGACGTATAAAGAAACCAAGCCTTTGAAAATCATCGGCTTTGATGGCCCGGTGCTGGTTTGCTCGGTGCGCTATATGCCCATTTCTGGGCACCGCCTCAATCGGCCTGCGGTTGATTTCATGCGCGAGAACAAGGATATTGAAGTGTGGCTGGGTCTGGTGCCCGGAACGCGCGCGCTGATTCCGCTGCGCATTTTTGTCCGCACCATGATCGGTGGCTTGGAGATCGAGGCCACCCGCTTTGGGGCCCTCCCCGCTGATCAAATCCCGCCCGAACCTAGCCTGCCCACCGACACCCCCGCGCGCTAGGATCGGATCAGAGTTGACACGTCGCTAGGGACTTGAGGCAGCTTGAACAGGAAAAACCCTCAACAGGTCCAAACAGAGCCGGAAAAACGGAAATTGGCCAATGTCAAAAATACGACGCTAAAATAGGCGAGTTTTTTCCCGTAAAGACGGTGTTTTTCTGGGTAAAAACACTTTCTCGCCCTATGGGGACGGGCCTTTTACAGATAACAAAATTCCTTACTTTGTTCTTCGTCCCAATAGACTATTTTTTGGGGGTTTTATCCTATGCCTGCTCCCCTGCCGGCCAGTCTGCGCGCCCGCGGGGTGGTCGCGGTTCTGGGCCCAACCAATACCGGCAAAACCCATTACGCGCTTGAGCGGATGTTGGCGCATGGCGGCGGCTTGATCGGTTTGCCGCTCCGCCTGCTGGCCCGCGAAGTCTATAGCCGGCTGGTTGATCGGGCTGGCTTGCAGGCCGTGGCGCTGATCACAGGCGAAGAAAAAATCAAGCCGCCGCAAGCCCGCTATTGGGTCGCAACGGTTGAAGCCATGCCGGAAGATTTGCAGCTTCCCTTTGTTGCCATTGATGAAATTCAATTAGCGGCGGATCTGGAGCGCGGTCATGTATTCACCGATCGTCTGCTCAATATGCGCGGGCGCGACGAAACTTTATTGATCGGCTCGGAAACCATGCGCCCGGTTTTAACCGCGCTGGTGCCCGGTTTGCAGGTTTTAAGCCGCCCGCGTCTATCCAAACTCACCCATGCGGGCGACATGAAAGTCACGCGCTTGCCGCGCCGCTCGGCCATTGTCGCTTTTTCAGCCGAAGAGGTTTATGCGGTCGCAGAACTGATGCGCCGCCAACGCGGTGGGGCGGCGGTGGTGTTGGGCGCCCTGTCCCCGCGCACCCGCAATGCCCAAGTTGAGCTCTATCAGTCTGGAGAAGTTGATTATTTAGTCGCAACCGATGCCATCGGCATGGGGTTGAATCTGGATGTCGACCATGTGGCTTTTGCCAGCGCCCGCAAATTTGATGGGCGGCGGCAACGCTATCTCTATCCGGCAGAATTTGGCCAAATCGCCGGACGGGCGGGCCGCTATATGCGCGATGGCAGTTTTGGAACCACCGGACGCTGTGATCCCTTTGATCCCGAACTGATTGACGCTTTGGAGAACCATCAGTTTGACGCAGTGCAGACCTTGCAATGGCGCAATGCTGATCTCGATTTTCGGTCCTTGGACCAGTTACTGACCTCCCTCGAACAACCGCCCCAAGACATGGGGTTGGAGCCCGCTTTGCCAGCTGATGACTATTTGGTGTTGGATGCGCTGGCCCGCCACCCGGAGATCAAAAAACAAGTGCAAGGACGCGCCGCAGTCGAAAAATTATGGGGATTGTGCCAAATTCCCGACTATCGACGGGTTTCCCCGCAAACACATGCTGATCTAATTGAAACGCTTTATCGGCAATTACGGGATTTTGGGCGCCTGAAAACAGATTGGTTTAAGGCGCGTGTGGCAGAAGTAGATCGGGTTGATGGTGATCTTGACACCTTATCAACTCGTATCGCGCATGTAAGAACCCTGACCTTCATTGCCCAACGACCTGACTGGCTGATTGATCCTGCCCATTGGCAGGGCGTCACACGTCAGGTAGAGGACAATGTGTCAGATGCTTTACATGAGCGATTGACGCAACGATTTGTGGACCGGCGCACCAGCGTCTTGATGCGCCGGCTGAGAGAGAATGCAATGTTAGAAGCGGACATATCAGCATCGGGTGATGTCACAGTTGAAGGCCATGTGATCGGTCATTTGCAAGGCTTTCAATTTGTTGCCGATCCACAGGCTGGCGGCACTGAAGCCAAAGCGCTGCGTGCAGCGGCCACCAAAGCCCTCGCCCAAGAATTCGATAACCGTGCCCAAAGGGTCATCAACGCTGTTGATGATGCCTTTGCTTTGGCGCAGGACGGATCATTGCGCTGGCTAGGTGAGGTTGTGGCACGGCTGACGGCCGGTGACAAAATCCTAGAGCCTCACTCACGCTTGCTTGCGGATGAGTTACTCGCAGGGGCGGCGCGGGAAGGGGTTGAGGCCCGCCTGCAGGCTTGGTTGAAAGCACATATTGCAAAACTGCTCGGGCCCTTACAAAGCCTTGAAACGGCGGAAAGCCTGACCGGGATCGCACGCGGCATTGCCTATCAACTCGCCGAGTCTTTAGGAGTACTCGACCGCAGCAAAGTGGCTGAAGATGTCAAAACGCTTGAACAAGCCGACCGGGCTGCGCTGCGGGCTTTAGGGGTTCGCTTTGGTGCGTTTCATCTGACTGTCCCGGCTTTGCTCAAACCCGCGCCCCGCTCTTTAGCAGCGCAATTATGGGCTTTGCATCATCCAGAGAATGACCAAGCCAAGCTCGAAGAAATTTTGCATCTTGCTTATTCAGGCCGCACCTCTATTCCGGCAGAGGCGGCATTAGGACCGGATCTCTATCGGATGGCCGGGTTTCGTCTGTGTGGGCAACGCGCCGTTCGGGTTGATATTTTAGAACGTCTGGCTGATTTGATCCGCCCAGCCATCCAATATCGTCCGG
>CAWUMW010000174.1:0-5031 GCA_963923415.1 uncultured Hyphomicrobiales bacterium
GTGCCGCTGTTGGCGGCCTGTGTTATTCGCACCGCAATCGGGCAGTATCGGGTCGAGGTGCACTCTATTCCTGTTCCCGTCACAGCGGATCGTGAGCAGGATATTTTAACAATCACCGCCGCGATCCAAGCCTGTTTCGAAGACATGATCCGCGCCCATCCCGAGCAATGGATGTGGGGCCACCGCCGTTGGGGATAATCCGCTGCTGATGAGCGCTGCACGCGCCCTCTCATAAGCCAGAAAACATTTCGGACCCGATCAGAGGATAAACTGAACGGGTCCGAAGATATCAAAGCATCCCACGCTCAATCGGATCTCCCGGCTCAGCCCGTTGTGATGGCTGTTTCCACATCGGAAGGATCAATCACCCGATCCAGCCCTTTATTGAGCTTGGTGCGATCAAGCTCGCCTTCCCACCATGAGACCACCACACAGGCAACCCCGTTTCCGGTGATATTGGTCAAAGCCCGACATTCACTCATGAACTTATCAATGGAAAAGACAATCGCCATCCCGGGCACCAAAGCCGGATTCACCACCGCCAACGTTGCTGCCAAAGTGATAAAGCCCGCACCCGTAATGCCGCTGGCGCCTTTCGATGTTAGCATCGCGACCAACAAAATCACCATCTGATCATGCAAGCTCAGATCAACCCCCATCGCTTGGGCAATGAACAAAGTCGCCAAGGTCATATAGATATTGGTGCCGTCAAGATTAAACGAGTAACCGGTTGGTACGACAAGGCCGACAACCGATTTTGAACACCCAAGCCGCTCCAATTTTTCCATCAATTGCGGCAGCGCGCTTTCGGATGAACTGGTCCCCAACACAATCAACAACTCATCCCGGATATAGCGCATGAATTTGAAAATATTGAAACCGACAACCTGTCCGATCAATCCGAGAACCACCACAACGAATAAAGCCGATGTGAGATAGAACAGGCCAATCAGCCCCGCCAAATTGGTCAAAGCCGAAGGGCCAAATTTACCGATTGTATAAGCCATTGCGCCAAAAGCACCGATCGGCGCGGCTTTCATAACAATCGCGATCACACCGAATACCGCATGCGCGGAATCATCGATGAAGGAGCGTAAAGCACGGCCCCGCTCACCCATGGCCATCAAGGCAAAGCCGAACAAGATTGAAAACAGCAGGATCTGCAAAATATCCCCGCGGGCAAAGGCCCCCACCACGCTGTCCGGAATAATATTGAGCACGAAATCAACCGATTTTTGTGCCTGCGCCTGCTTCACATAAGAGGCGACCGCATCGGCATTGCCTTTCGCATTAAGACCGACTCCGACTGGAAACAGATTGCCAACGATCAAGCCAAGCACCAGAGCGAAGGTGGAAACGACCTCAAAATAAATCAGTGCTTTTACCCCGACGCGCCCGACTTTTTTAGCATCTTGAATATGGGCGATCCCGGAGACGACCGTAAAGAAAATGATCGGCGCAATGACCATCTTGATCAATTTGATAAAGCCGTCACCCATCGCCTTGATCCAGTCATTGGTGGCGAAAGCAGGAAAATAGGCGCCCACCAATCCACCAAGCAGAATGGCAAACAGAACCTGGACATAAAGAAGTTTATAAAACGGCTTATCAGCCGCTGTTGCGCTATGCTCGCTCATCTTTCCCCCCAAAGGTTTTAACCGGACCGTCCGATAGACCGTGCCAGCCTGTCAGGGACACAGCGCCTTCTGGGCTATGCCTCTGCCACTCTTCTTACTTTATAACCCCGGAATCGCGAAATAAATGCCAATTTTCGGGGACCGTTCCCGGTCTGGGACCGCCCGACCCGGCTTTTTCCACAACTGATGCAGGCTCTGCGGGCGATTGCCACAAAACACTTGCTGCACCGCAAAGTCCCCGTGATAAACAAGGCCCTCCGTCCGGGGCGCGTCTGAACGACCGCCAAGAACGGTCCCTTCCCGGCGATTGAAGCATCAAGAGAGGCCTTTCGTGTCATCTTTGAAAAAACCGGCGTCCCGCAGCAAGGCCACCCCGTTGAACAAAGCCTTTGATCAGGCCAAACAGGCTGCCGCTGATTCCCGCGTGATCGCCATTCGCGGCGCCCGTGAGCATAATCTCAAAAATGTGGATCTGGTAATCCCGCGCGACAAGCTGGTTGTCTTCACGGGTCTGTCGGGGTCTGGCAAATCGTCCCTCGCTTTTGACACCATTTATGCCGAAGGACAGCGCCGCTATGTGGAAAGCCTGTCGGCCTATGCACGCCAATTTTTAGAAATGATGCAAAAGCCCGATGTTGACCAGATCGACGGCCTATCGCCAGCGATCTCCATCGAGCAAAAGACCACCTCGAAAAATCCGCGCTCCACCGTGGGGACCGTCACTGAAATTCACGACTATATGCGGCTCTTGTGGGCGCGCGCCGGGATTCCCTACTCCCCAGCCACAGGTCTGCCGATCGAAAGCCAAACTGTCAGCCAGATGGTGGATCGTGTTTTGGCGCTGCCGGAAAAGACCCGCCTTTATTTGCTGGCGCCTGTTGTGCGGGGCCGTAAAGGCGAGCACCGCAAGGAACTGGCTGAATTTTTGAAAAAAGGCTTTCAGCGCGCCAAGATCAACGGGCAATTTGTTGAAATTGCCGATGCCCCCGCTTTGGACAAAAAGCTCAAGCACGACATCGATATTGTCATTGATCGTCTGGTCGTGCGCCCGGATGGCGGAGCACGTTTGGCTGAAAGTTTCGAAACAGCGTTGGAACTGGCCGACGGCATTGCCATTATCGAATATGCCGATGAAAAAACCGACAAGGGCGAGCCCAAACGTCTAATCATGAGTCAGAAATTTGCCTGTCCGGTGTCTGGCTTTACCATCCCTGAAATCGAGCCGCGTCTGTTCTCCTTCAATAATCCATTTGGCGCTTGTCCGAGTTGTGATGGGCTTGGACATTCCATGCAAATGGATAGTGATTTGGTTATCCCCGATGAAACCGCTACTTTGCGCGGCGGTGCCGTTGCGCCTTGGGCCAAATCCAGCTCGCCATATTACAACCAAACATTAGAAGCGCTTGGACGCCATTACGGCTTCAAACTGACCCAACGCTGGAATGAATTATCCGCAAAAGCCAAAACCGCTATTCTCTATGGAACGGGCAAAGAAGAGGTGCGGTTTTCTTATGATGACGGCATGCGCGCCTATCAAGTGACCAAAGCCTTTGAAGGCGTTATTCCGAATCTCGAACGTCGATGGAAAGAAACCGATAGCGATTGGGCCCGCGATGAAATCGGCAAATTCATGTCCGAAACACCCTGTCCGGCCTGTGATGGCTACCGGCTCAAACCGGAGGCTTTAGCTGTCAAAATCGCGGGCCACCATATTGGGGAAATTTCTGCCCTGTCGGTCCGCGATGCATTGGTCTGGGCAGAAGCCCTCCCCAAAAAACTCAGCAAAAAGCAAAATGAAATTGCCAGTCGTGTGCTCAAAGAAATACGCGATCGTCTGACCTTCCTGATGGATGTGGGTCTTGATTATCTCACTTTAGCGCGGGGCTCGGCTTCGCTGTCGGGTGGTGAAAGCCAACGCATTCGCCTCGCTTCTCAGATTGGTTCTGGATTGACGGGTGTTCTTTATGTGCTCGACGAACCTTCGATCGGCCTGCATCAACGCGACAATGAGCGCTTGCTCAAAACCCTCAAACGCTTACGCGATATCGGCAATACGGTGATTGTCGTCGAACATGATGAGGATGCGATTTTGCAAGCCGATCATGTGGTCGATGTGGGCCCGGGCGCAGGAATTCATGGCGGCCAGATTGTCGCGCAGGGCACACCCGATGAGGTTGTTGCCAGCAAATCCTCACTCACCGCTCAATATTTACGCGGCGATAAAAGCGTGCCTGTGCCAGCCCAGCGGCGGGCCATTTCCAAAGCCCGCATGCTCAAACTCATAGGTGCGCGCGGCAATAATTTGAAAAATGTTACCGCCGAAATTCCGCTCGGTACATTTTGCTGCATCACCGGCGTTTCAGGCGGCGGCAAATCCACGTTGATTATCGACACGCTCTACAAAGCAGCGGCGCGTCGATTGAATGGCGCCGGAGAACACCCCGCCCCCTTTGATCGGATCGAGGGCTTGGAGTTACTCGACAAAGTCATCGACATTGATCAATCGCCGATTGGCCGCACACCGCGTTCCAACCCCGCCACCTATACAGGGGCCTTTACGCCGATCCGTGAATGGTTTGCCGGATTGCCGGAAGCCAAAGCACGCGGCTATGCGCCGGGGCGTTTTTCCTTCAACGTCAAAGGCGGACGCTGCGAGGCCTGCCAAGGCGATGGGGTGATCAAAATCGAAATGCACTTTTTGCCGGATGTTTATGTGACCTGCGATGTCTGCAAAGGCAAACGCTATGACCGCGAAACACTGGAAGTCAAATATCGCGATCATTCGATTTCTGATCTTCTCGATGCAACGGTTGAAGAAGCCTCCAACTTGTTTAAAGCGGTGCCCTCGATCCGCGAGAAAATGGAAACGCTCAAACGCGTTGGATTGGATTATATCAAGGTCGGACAACAAGCCACAACACTATCGGGTGGCGAAGCGCAACGCGTCAAACTCTCAAAAGAATTATCCAAACGGGCGACAGGCCGCACACTCTATATTCTTGATGAACCCACCACGGGTTTGCATTTTCACGATGTCGCCAAATTGATGGAAGTGCTGCACGAGCTGGTTGATCAGGGCAACACGGTTGTGGTGATTGAACACAATCTCGAAGTCATCAAAACCGCTGACTGGATCATCGATATGGGACCAGAAGGTGGTGATGGCGGCGGCATGATTGTCGCCCAAGGCCGACCGGAAGACATCGCGCAAAGCAAAGCCAGCCATACCGGACATTTCCTCAAAGATGTGCTGGCCCGTCGGCCGATTAAACCCGCCAAACCCGCAAGCCCCACCCCGAAAAAAACAGCGCGGAAATAACAGCCACTACGCCTCATCAAAACGCGGCCGCATAAAACTGGATTGCCACGCCGTCTGCGACGGCTCGCAGTGACC
>CAWUMW010000175.1:0-5021 GCA_963923415.1 uncultured Hyphomicrobiales bacterium
CTCGATCTCGTTGCCGTCGATGATGATCTTCGCCATCGTCTTTTCCTTACTCCGCTGCCATCGGGACGGGCTCGCTATGCGGATTAGCCGCATAGTGATCAATCCGTGCTTCGATCTCATGCCGGAAATGCGCAATCAAACCTTGAATGGGCCAAGCCGCCGCATCGCCCAAAGCGCAAATCGTATGGCCTTCCACCTGTTTGGTGACATCAAGCAACATATCAATTTCACGCTTTTGCGCCCGCCCTTCGGCCATCCGCTCCATCACGCGCCACATCCAGCCGGTGCCTTCACGACAAGGCGTGCACTGTCCGCAGCTTTCATGCTTATAAAAATGCGAGATCCGCGCAATGGCGCGCACGATGTCGGTTGACTTATCCATCACGATCACAGCCGCCGTGCCAAGACCTGAGCGCAGCTTTGAAAGGCTGTCAAAATCCATCGGCGTATCGATGATCTGTTCGGCAGGAACCATCCGCACCGATGATCCACCCGGGATCACCGCTTTCAAATTATCCCATCCACCGCGGATACCGCCGCAATGACGGTCGATGAGTTCACGAAACGGAATGCCCATCACTTCTTCAACATTGCAGGGATTGTTCACATGGCCTGAAATGCAGAACAATTTTGTACCCACATTGTTCGGATTGCCAAGACCTGAAAACCAGGCCGCACCACGCCGCAAAATCGTTCCAGCAACGGCAATGGACTCAACATTATTGACCGTAGTCGGGCAGCCATACAAACCCATATTGGCCGGGAATGGCGGCTTCATGCGCGGCATTCCCTTTTTGCCTTCGAGGCTTTCCAGCAAGGCCGTTTCTTCGCCGCAGATATAAGCACCCGCACCATGCGAGAGATAAATATCAAACGGATAGCCATGCACATTATTTTTGCCGACGAGCTTGGCCTCATAGGCCTCATCAATAGCCGCCTGCAACACCTCGCGCTCAAGAATATATTCGCCGCGAATATAGATGTAGCACGCATGCGCGCCCATCGCGAAAGAGGCAATCATACAGCCTTCGATCAAGAGATGCGGATCATGCCGCATGATTTCACGATCTTTGCAGGTGCCTGGTTCGGACTCATCGGCATTCACAACCAGATAATGCGGACGACCATCTGATTTCTTGGGCATGAACGACCATTTCAAACCCGTTGGAAAGCCCGCGCCCCCGCGTCCGCGCAAACCAGAGGCTTTCATCTCGTTGATGATCCAGTCACGCCCCAATTCAAGGATCTGCTTGGTTCCGTCCCATGCGCCCCGCTTGAGTGCGTCTTTCAAACCGAAGGAATGAAAGCCGTGCAAATTCGTAAAGATGCGATCCCGATCCGCTAACATGCCGATCACTCCTTCGCCTTGGCTTCAGCAGCCGCTGCTGCATCCGCAAGTTTCTTTTGTTCGGCTGCAAACCGCTCTTTCCACTGGCCGACAACCGAGCCATCAAACAGGCTCTCGTCTTTCAACGTTGTTGCACCAGCCTTCGGCTCAGAAGACACCCGCCCCGCTTGCGATCCTTTTTTAACGGGCTTGCCGGCGGCCAAATCATCGAGCAAAGCATTGAATGTTTCAACGCTCAGATCTTCATAATAATCATTATTGATCTGCACCATCGGCGCATTGCAGCACGCGCCCAAACATTCTACTTCAAGCCAAGAAAACAGACCATCAGCAGTGACATGTTTTTGCGGTCCCAACCGATCTTCACAGACTTTGATAATCTTTTCTGCGCCATTCAAACGGCACGGCGTTGTGCCGCATAATTGAATGAAATATTTACCGACCGGCTCCAGATTGAACATCGAATAGAAGGTTGCAATCTCCAGCACGCGGATCGAAGCCATGCCAAGCATTGAGGCCACATATTCAATGGCTGCTTTTGGCAACCAATAGTCATGCTGTTCCTGCGCACGCCATAACAACGGAATGACTGCTGAGGCCTGACGCCCCTCAGGAAATTTTGCAATAATGCCCTGCGCCCATGCCAGATTCTCTGCTGTAAAAGCAAAGTTTGCTGGTTGAACTTCTTGCGGTGCCAATCTGCGGACGGCCATGCCGATCCCCTTCTTTCAAATCACTAAAGCGCTTAGCGATCCACTTCCCCAAAAACGATATCCAAAGATCCCAAGATAGCAGACACGTCTGCCAGCATGTGACCCCGACACATGAAATCCATGGATTGCAAATGCGCAAAACCCGGAGCGCGGATCCGGCACCGATACGGCTTATTGCCACCATCGGACACGAGATAGACACCGAATTCGCCCTTCGGAGCTTCAACGGCCGCATAGACCTCGCCTTCCGGCACATGGAACCCTTCCGTATGCAATTTAAAGTGATGGATCAAAGCCTCCATCGACTTCTTCATGTCCCGCCGCTTAGGCGGAACAATCTTGCCATCGGTTGAAGAGATTGGTCCCCGACCATCTGCTGACAGCAGCTTGGAGACACATTGCTTCATAATGCGCACCGATTGGCGCATCTCTTCCATACGGATGCAATAACGGTCGTAACAATCACCATTCTTGCCAATCGGAATATCAAATTCCAAATCCGAATAGCATTCATAGGGTTGGGCCCGACGCAAATCCCATGCAGCCCCTGAGCCACGCACCATCACGCCCGAGAAGCCCCAGGCCCAACAGTCTTCAAGCGAGACAACGCCAATATCAACATTGCGCTGTTTGAAAATGCGGTTATCAGTCAGCAAGCCTTCGAGATCATCACAGACCTGCAAGAACGGGTCGCACCAAGCGCCGATATCTTGCACCAATTGATCGGGTAAATCTTGATGCACACCACCGGGGCGGAAATAGGCGGCATGCATACGCGATCCAGAAGCGCGCTCATAAAACATCATGAGTTTTTCGCGCTCTTCAAATCCCCACAGCGGCGGTGTCAAAGCGCCCACATCCATCGCTTGCGTGGTAACGTTCAACAAATGAGAAAGAATACGGCCAATCTCGGAATACAGAACCCGGATCAACTGACCGCGATAAGGTACCGTGATGCCCAACAGCTTTTCAATCGCCAAGCAATAGGCATGTTCTTGATTCATCGGCGCGCAGTAATCAAGCCGATCGAAATATGGCATCGCCTGCACAAAAATTTTCGATTCAATCAGCTTCTCAGTGCCCCGATGCAACAAGCCAATATGCGGATCAACCCGCTCGACCACTTCCCCATCAAGCTCCAGCACAAGACGCAACACGCCATGCGCCGCAGGATGTTGCGGGCCGAAATTGATCGAGAAATTACGAATAGAATGCTCGGTCATAATCCCCGCCCCGCTCAGCTTGCTTTCGCTTTCTCATCACCGGGCAGCACGTAATCCGTGCCTTCCCAAGGTGAGAGAAAATCGAAATTACGGAATTCTTGTGCCAGCTTGACTGGCTCATAAACAACGCGCTTTTCCTCGTCGTCATAACGCACTTCGATAAAGCCGGTTGTTGGAAAATCTTTACGCAGCGGATGACCTTCAAAACCGTAATCGGTCAGGATTCGCCGTAAATCGGGATGGCCCGTAAACAACACGCCATACATGTCATAGACTTCGCGCTCGAACCAATTAGAGGCCGGGAACACGCCGATGGTGGAAGGAACCGGGGTCATTTCATCGGTGGTTACTTTAACCCGAATACGGTCATTCAAAGTTGGCGACAATAAATGCCACACCACTTCAAACCGTTCAGCCTGCGCGGGCCGATCCAACGCCGTCAAATCAATGAAGCAGACAAAGCGCAACACCGGATCATCCCGCAGCGCTTGCAACACGTCACAAATCTTGTCCCGTTTTACCACAAGCGTCAGCTCGCCAAAGGCAACGTGATGGCTGATTAAGGCGTCTGCCAACACGGCGCTTTCAAGCCTGCCGATCATGGTCTCAATATGGCTCATGCCCTTGATCCTTTACCTTTACTCAGCGCTCAATCGTACCGGTGCGGCGAATTTTCTTTTGCAGCAGTAAAACGCCGTATAACAACGCCTCTGCAGTCGGCGGACAGCCGGGAACATAAACATCGACCGGAACAATTCGATCACAGCCCCGCACCACCGAATAGGAATAATGATAATAGCCGCCGCCATTGGCGCAGGAGCCCATAGAGATCACATAACGAGGCTCGGGCATCTGGTCATAGACCTTGCGCAAAGCAGGCGCCATTTTATTGGTCAGCGTTCCGGCAACGATCATCACATCCGATTGCCGTGGGCTGGCGCGTGGCGCAAAGCCAAACCGTTCAACGTCATAACGCGGCATGGACAATTGCATCATCTCGACCGCGCAGCAGGCCAGACCGAAGGTCATCCACATCAGCGAGCCGGTGCGCGCCCATTGGATCAAATCATCGGTGGAGGTGACCAAAAAGCCTTTGTCGGCCAGTTCGTCATTAATGTCGGTAAAAAAAGGATCCTGGGCCCCAATCGGCTTACCGGTTGATGGGTCCAAAATACCTTTGGGCTGGGGCGCAACGAGGGTGCGCATTTGCTGATCGCTCAGTCCCATTCCAGCGCCCCCTTATTCCATTCATACACAAAACCAATGGTCAGCACGCCAAGAAACAGCATCATCGACCAAAATCCAAAGAGCCCGACCTCATGAAAACTGATGGCCCAGGGAAACAAAAACGCCACTTCCAAATCGAAAATGATGAATAAAATCGACACCAAATAAAAGCGCACATCAAATTTCATGCGGGCGTCATCAAAAGCATTGAAGCCACATTCGTAAGCTGACAGCTTTTCGGGGTCAGGCTGCTTGTAGGCGACCAAAAAAGGGGCCACCATCAATGCAAGCGCAATAAATGCCGCAACACCAATAAAAACGACCAGCGGCAAATAGTCTGCAAGCAGATTCTGCATCATTCCTCTCCTGCGCATCCCCCGGATGAAGCCCGAGTCTCCGTGGAAATCTGTAAATTTCCATAAAAAATCAAAGCGATAACCGGCGCAAGCCGCACTATCTGACCCAAAGGGGCTTCTTTGGACCAACCGCGTGCATGGGAGGCTTAACGCA
>CAWUMW010000176.1:0-5004 GCA_963923415.1 uncultured Hyphomicrobiales bacterium
GCGGAGTAAGGAAAAGACGATGGCGAAGATCATCATCGACGGCAACGAGATCGAGGTTCCGGCTGACTATACGCTGTTGCAGGCGTGCGAGCAGGCGGGGGCAGAAGTGCCGCGCTTTTGCTATCATGAACGGTTGTCGGTTGCTGGCAATTGCCGGATGTGTCTGGTGGAAGTGAAAGGCGGGCCGCCCAAGCCTACCGCTTCTTGTGCGATGGCTGTGAAGGATTTGCGTCCCGGCCCGAATGGCGAGCCGCCTGTTGTGATGACCAATTCACCGATGGTGAAAAAAGCCCGTGAAGGGGTGATGGAATTTTTGCTGATCAATCATCCGCTCGATTGCCCGATTTGCGATCAAGGCGGGGAATGTGATTTGCAAGATCAGGCGATGGCCTATGGGATTGATCACGCGCGCTACGCAGAAAATAAGCGCGCAGTCGAAGATAAATATATTGGTGCCTTGGTCAAAACGACCATGACACGGTGCATCCAATGCACACGCTGCGTGCGCTTCACCACGGAAGTTGCGGGTGTGACAGAATTGGGCGCCATTGGGCGCGGCGAAGATATGGAAATTACGTCCTATCTTGAGCAGGCCATGACCTCAGAGCTGCAAGGCAATGTGATCGATTTATGTCCGGTCGGTGCCTTAACGTCGAAGCCTTATGAATTTACGGCGCGCGCATGGGAACTGACCAAAACGGAATCGGTTGATGTGATGGATGCGGTTGGTTCCGCGATCCGCATTGATACACGCGGTCGTGAAGTGATGCGCATTCTGCCGCGCTTGAATGAGGCGGTGAATGAAGAGTGGATTTCCGACAAAAGCCGGTTCATTTGGGATGGCTTGAAAACACAGCGGTTGGACCGCCCCTATATCCGTCACAATGGTAAGCTCAAGCCTGCCAGTTGGTCGGAGGCTTTCTTGACGATTGCTGCGCATTTGAAAGGCAAAAAAGGCGCGCAAATTGGCGGGTTGGTTGGGGATTTGGCCTCTGTTGAGGAAGCCTATGTATTTAAGGCCTTGTTGTCTCGCTTGGGTTCCCCCAATTTAGATTGTCGCCAAGATGGCTCGCATATTGATCCGCGTTGGGGTCGGGCGTCTTATCTGTTTAATCCCTCCATCGCCGGGATCGATCAGGCCGATGCGATTTTGATTGTTGGTGCAAATCCGCGCAAAGAAGCGGCTGTGCTCAACGCACGCTTGCGCAAACGGTGGCGGCAAACCGGGTTGCCGATTGCAACCATCGGCGCACCTGCTGATCTGACTTATGCGCATCAACATTTGGGAGCGTCCTTGTCGGCTCTGTCCGATCTGGCTGCTGGCAAAGGCGCGTTTGCGGCGCAATGGCAAGCTGCACGTCATCCGATTGTGATTGTGGGGCATGCAGCTTTAACAGGTGATGATGCGCAGTCTGTGCTCGCGACAGCGGCACGGTTGGCGCAACGCGATGGCTGGAACGGATTGGCCGTCTTGCATCATGCAGCCTCGCGCGTCGGCGCGCTTGATATCGGCTGTGTTCCTGCGGAGGGCGGATTGGATGCTGTGGCGATGAGCCGCGCCAATGCCGTGGATGTTCTGTTCTTGTTAGGGGCCGATGAAATTGATGTCGCGCTGGGTGCCTTTGTTGTCTATATCGGCTCGCATGGTGACAAAGGGGCGCATCGGGCCGATGTGATTTTGCCGGCCGCAGCCTATACCGAAAAATCAGGTCTTTATGTGAACACCGAAGGCCGTGTGCAGCGTGGCTATCGGGCGTCTTTCCCGCCCGGTGACGCGCGTGAAGATTGGGCCGTGTTGCGCGCGCTCTCGGAGCAATTAGGCAGCGCCACGCAATTGCCGTTTAATTCGCTCAATGATGTGCGGGCTGCTTTGTTTAAAGACTATCCGGCGCTCGCTCAACTTGATCATGTCGATGCGCAGAGCGCTGCGGGCATGGAGGCTTTGGTGGCGCATCAGGGGGCTTTGTCGGCGCGCAGCCTTGAGCCTTTGTTTAATGATTTCTATCTGACCAATCCGATTGCGCGGGCCTCTCAAGTGATGGCGGAGTGTTCGGCTTTGGCGCAGGGCCGCGTGGCCATGGCTGCGGAATAAGGGGGGCACCATGACACAGAGCATTTGGACAGACGGTTGGTTTTTTCCTCTCGTGCTGCTGATCGTCAAAAGCCTGTTGGTTTTGGTGGTATTGCTAACTTATGTTGCCTTCGCGCTGTTGGCGGATCGTAAAATCTGGGCGGCGGTACAGTTGCGTCGTGGTCCGAATGTGGTGGGGCCGTTTGGTCTTTTGCAATCCTTCGCCGATCTGTTGAAATTTGTGCTCAAAGAACCCGTGATCCCGGCAGGCGCCAGTAAGGCTGTGTTTTTGTTAGCGCCGATTTTAACCGCGACACTGGCACTGGCTGCTTGGGCTGTGGTGCCGGTGGCCGATGGCTGGGCCGTTGCGGATCTGAATGTCGGGATTTTATATATTTTCGCAATTTCCTCTTTGGGGGTCTATGGCGTGATTATGGGAGGCTGGGCCTCCAATTCCAAATATCCGTTTTTGGGCGCGCTGCGCTCGGCTGCGCAAATGGTGTCTTACGAAGTCTCGATTGGTTTTGTGATCATCACCGTGTTGCTATGCGCGGGCTCTTTGAACCTGAATGACATTATCAAGGCGCAAGATACCCGTTACGGAATGTTTGGCTGGTATTGGCTGCCGCTGTTTCCGATGTTCGTGATTTTCTTCATTTCGGCTTTGGCGGAAACCAATCGCCCGCCCTTCGATTTGCCGGAAGCGGAATCCGAATTGGTCGCGGGCTTTATGGTTGAATATGGATCCACGCCTTACATGCTGTTCATGTTGGGGGAATATGTCGCCATTGTGATGATGTGCGCGTTGACGACGATTTTGTTCCTTGGGGGCTGGTTGCCGCCCTTCCAGATGGCGCCTTTTACATGGGTTCCGGGTTTGGTGTGGTTCATCCTCAAGGTCTCTTTGGTGTTTTTCATGTTTGCGATGGTGAAGGCTTTTGTGCCGCGCTATCGTTATGACCAGCTGATGCGGCTGGGCTGGAAAGTGTTTTTGCCGATCTCTCTGGTCATGGTGGTGGCCGTTGCCTCTGTCTTGCAATGGACCGGATGGGGAGGTGTGCACTGAGTGCTGTTTTCGAATGGGCTGGTCTTCAGGCCGGCCTGATCGGCGCACTGATTGGATTTGTGTTGGGTTATATTGATTACAAAATTGTGATCGGTGTCATCCAGCAACGCCTGAAACAAGTCGAGGAGGCCGAACAGGCCGAAAGCCTTGATCAGTTTGAGGTGCATCTGGGACGGATGCGCGTTGTTGTCTTTGTGATGACACTCGTGGCGTTTCCAGTCGTTGGGTTCTTGGCTGGCGTGTTTCTGATCGCGCCACAGTAAAGGGAGTGCGGATTTCTCCGCATAGGGATGAAGATGAGGCTTGCACAGGCTGCCCAATCGCTTTTGTTGAAGGAATTCGTTTCGGCTTTCTTTTTGTCGATGCGTTATTTTTTCAAACCCAAAGCGACCATCAATTATCCATTTGAAAAAAACCCCGTCTCGCCGCGGTTTCGGGGTGAGCATGCGCTGCGTCGCTATCCCAATGGCGAGGAGCGGTGTATCGCGTGCAAATTATGCGAAGCGATCTGCCCTGCGCAAGCCATTACGATTGAAGCAGCGCCGCGCGGCAATGACGGCACGCGTCGCACCACACGTTATGATATCGACATGACCAAATGCATTTATTGCGGCTTCTGCCAAGAGGCTTGCCCTGTTGATGCGATTGTCGAAGGTCCGAATTTTGAATTTGCCACCGAGACACGCGAAGAGCTGTTTTTCAACAAAGAGAAGCTGCTTGATAACGGCGCGCGGTGGGAGCGGGAAATCCAGCGCAACCTGAAAATGGATGCGCCGTATCGGTAAGTTTTTTTCAAGGGCGATTGTCCTTGAACCAGTCAGAGGCTGCAACGTGGCAGCATGAAGAGGTTGAGATGATGGTGCGGGAGCAGGGCGAATGACAGTGGCAGCCGCTTTCTTTTATCTGTTTGCCAGTATTGCTGTAGCCTCGGCCTTTATGGTTGTTGCCTCCCGCAATCCGGTGCATTCGGTGTTGTTTCTGATTTTGGCCTTCGTCAATTCAGCGGGATTGTTTTTGCTGTTGGGCGCTGAATTTTTGGCGATGATCTTGATCGTGGTTTATGTCGGCGCGGTCGCTGTGTTGTTCTTGTTCGTGGTCATGATGCTCGATGTTGATTTTGCCGAATTGCGGCAAGGCTTTTTAGATTACTTGCCGATTGGCGGTTTGCTTGGGGTCATTTTTCTGATCGAGATGGTGCTGTTTTTGGGGACTTATTATGCCGCTCCCGAAACGGTTTTGGTGGCCACGCAAGCCAAGGCTGCGGTCTCGACTTTGACCAATACCGAACAATTAGGACGGGTGCTTTACACCGACTATATTTTTTACTTCCAGATGGCGGGTCTTGTGTTGTTGGTGGCTATGATTGGCGCCATCATTTTGACCTTGCATCACAAGCCGGGTGTGAAACGGCAGGATATCGGTGCGCAAGTTGCGCGCAATAAGGACACGGCCATGGAGATTAAATCCGTGCGTCCGGGTCAAGGCTTGTGAGGGGGAGAGGATGATGGGCATTGGTCTTGAACATTATCTGGTCGTCGCCGCCATTCTGTTTACGCTGGGTGTGTTTGGCATTTTCGTCAATCGTAAGAATGTGATTGTGATCTTGATGTCGGTCGAACTGATTTTATTGTCGGTCAACATCAATTTGGTGGCTTTTTCGAGCTTTGCGCATCACTTGGTGGGGCAGGTTTTTGCCTTGCTGATCTTGACTGTGGCAGCGGCAGAAGCGGCGATCGGTCTGGCTATTCTGGTTGTTTACTATCGTAACCGCGGCTCGATTGCCGTTGAAGACATTAACATGATGAGGGGCTGAGCGGCTATCCCGCTCAAAGATGCAAATGGTTCAGGCTATCGTATTCCTGCCGCT
>CAWUMW010000177.1:0-4938 GCA_963923415.1 uncultured Hyphomicrobiales bacterium
GCCCTCCTCCTTGCACCGTCCCCGCTTGGCGCGGTGCGGCTGACGGCATCAATTCGGCCAATCTTTTATCAAATTCAGCCCGATAATGGCGCCGAACATCCTCATCTTGAACTTGTTTAAGCAAAATCCGCAGGTCCCGTTCAAAGGCCGCCCGCCGTTCCGGCGTGTCCAACGGATGCGTTTCCACTTCGCGCATCCACAACATATCAGCAAAACTCAGGCTGCGCCCCAAAACCTCCTCAACGGCCCGACTGCCCCCCGAGCGGGCCAAATCATCCGGGTCCTGCCCCTCCGGCAACAGCGCAAACCGCAAAGACTGACCCGGCCGCAACAAAGGCAGAGCCGTTTCCAAAGCCCGATAGGCGGCCCGCTTGCCGGCCTTATCGCCGTCAAAACACAGGATCGGCTCCTCCGCCATGCGCCATAACAAAGTCATCTGCGCCTCGGTCAGCGCAGTGCCAAGCGGAGCAACCGTCTCCGTGACACCTGCAACGCTCAGACTGATCACATCAACATAGCCTTCCACGGCAATGACCCGTCCGCGCTCATGGGCAGCTTTGCGTGCCGTGTGATGATTGAACAGGATTTCCCCTTTGTGAAACAAAGGGGTTTCGGGCGAATTCAGATATTTGGCGGGGGCATCTTTGTCCAAAGCCCGCCCACCAAAGGCAATGACCCGGCCTTTTTGATCTGCGATCGGAAACATCACCCGTTGCCGGAACTTGTCGAAGGGCACTTTGATCTCGTCGCCGCTGACCAATAATCCGGCTTGCAGCATCAGATCCGCGCCAACCCCTTTGGCGGCCAGATGGTCGCGCAAGGCAAAGCGTTCCGCCGAGGCATAGCCCATGCCAAACCGCTCCCAAACCTCCGGCCCCAACCCCCGCCCTAATAAATAAGCGCGGGCTTGCGCCGCCGCAGGCCCATGCAGCTGCGCCTGATAAAAGCGCTGCGCCAAGTCCATCACTTCATAGAGCGAATTGCGCTTGTTTTCTTGCGCTTGGGTTTCCGCGCTGATCTTGGGCAGCGTCACTCCGGCATCCTGGGCGAGCTTTTCAACCGCCTCGTAAAAGCTCAACCCCTCTGTTTCCATGACAAAGCGGAAAATATCGCCATGTTTGCCTGAGGAAAAACAATGGAAAAAGCCCTTCTGATCATTCACGGTAAAAGACGGCGTTTTTTCGGCGTTGAAAGGCGACAGGCCTTTAAACTCACGCCCGGCTTTTTGCAGTTTCACACGCCGTCCAACCACGGCTGAAACGGGCAGCCGCGTCCTGATTTCATCAAGGATGGAAGGGGGAAAACGCATAAAACCCTCCTATCAGACTTCGATCAGACTGTGACCCGTGGCAGGACATGGTTCCGGGGCCGCCCCAATTTATTTCCACACAGTCTGGGCTTGTCCCCATGATCCTCGTATCGGCGAGGACAAGCTGTGGATAGCTGTGGATAAAATACGCCTCCCGTCAAAGGGGGTGGAGCGCTATTCGGGAGAGGCCGAACCACCTGCCCATTCAAGGCAGCGCCTAGGGTCTGACCCTCGGATCCCAGTTAGGCCAGCTTCCCTTTGATGGCCCCGCTGGCTGCACCGAAATCCATCCGGCCCGCATAGCGCTCTTTGAGCACCGCCATGACTTTCCCCATATCTTTAATCGAGGCTGCACCGGTTTCGGCAATCGCCGAATCAATGGCCGCAGACACAGCCGCCGCGTCCATCTGTTGGGGCAAGAACGATTGAATGATGGCGATTTCCCCTTGTTCTTGCTCGGCAAGATCCATGCGGCCCGCATCGGTATATATTTTTAAGGATTCTTGACGCTGCTTCACCATTTTTTGCAAGAGCGCCAAAATATCATCCTCTGATAAGGTTTTACCGGCCCCACGGGCCTCGATATCCCGATCTTTTAACGCGGATGTGATCAGCCGAACCGTCGACACTTTCAGCTTGTCGCCCGCCTTCATCGCCTCTTTCAGACTGTCATTGAATGAATCGCGTAATGTCATGGCATCCTCTTTCAAGCTCGGGCCGGTCAAGTGACCTTAATGATGAAATCTTAGCATGCGCCTTCTTTTGCATATCAAGGGGCGCTCCGTCTCATGAAAATGCACTGAAAAACGAATTATTTTCTTCATAGTCCGCATTGACCTGAGAGCAGTCAGACCCTAGGGTCTGTCCGCTTGCGAACAGGCAGCATGACAAAAAACCGCCCGAACCCCATCGGTTGCAGGTTGGATTTAGGATGAAAATGGCACAGCTTCAAGATCAAGCCGGTCACAGCGGCTGGGAAGAACCGCGCGCAACGGCCCTGCTGGTGCTCGCCAATGGATTGGTGCTGGAAGGCTATGGACTGGGCGCCACGGGCGAGGCGACTGGGGAAGTATGCTTTAACACCGCCATGACCGGTTATGAGGAAATTCTGACCGACCCCTCTTATGCCGGACAGATCATTACCTTCACCTTCCCCCATATCGGCAATGTCGGCACCAATGACGAAGACATTGAAACGGTGAATATGGCCTCAGCCTCCGAAGTGCGCGGGGTTGTGCTGCATGCTGACATTACCACACCGTCAAATTGGCGGGCAGTGAAACATCTCGATGCATGGCTGAAGGCGCGCAATATTATTGGCCTGTCAGGATTAGATACCCGCGCCTTAACGGCTCTCATCCGCGAAAACGGCATGCCCAATGCGGTGATTGCTCATCATCCGGACGGCCAGTTTGATCATGCGGCTTTAACCGCCAAAGCCCGCGCGATGCCGAGCATGGATGGTCTGGATCTGGTGCCTCTGGTTGGTTCCA
Source organism: uncultured Hyphomicrobiales bacterium (assembly GCA_963923415.1). GTDB lineage: Bacteria > Pseudomonadota > Alphaproteobacteria > Rhizobiales > Beijerinckiaceae > CAIYZJ01. The sequence continues at coordinate 2,803 of CAWUMW010000177.1, forward strand.
ACCAACGCTATGACTGGAACGAAACCGCTTGGACGCTGACCGGGGGTTATGGCACCCGCGATGCAGAACATTGCCATATTGTGGCCATTGATTATGGCATCAAACGCAATATTTTACGCTTGCTCGCGCATCGGGGCTGCAAGGTCACCGTCATGCCGGCAACGTCAACAGCTGAAGAGATTTTTGCCTTAAATCCTGATGGCGTTTTTCTCTCCAATGGTCCCGGCGATCCGGCAGCGACAGGCCGCTATGCGGTGCCGGTCATCAAAGCGATTCTCGATAAAAAAATTCCGACCTTCGGCATTTGCTTGGGGCATCAAATGTTGGCGCTCTCTGTCGGTGCCAAGACCATGAAAATGCATCAAGGTCATCACGGCGCTAATCATCCGGTCAAGGATTTTACCACCAATAAAGTGGAAATTGTGTCGATGAATCACGGCTTTGCGGTGGATCGTGACAGCCTGCCCGCGCATGCCGAGCAAACCCATGTGTCCTTGTTTGATGGCACCAATTGCGGCATCGCCCTCAAAGACAGACCCGCCTTTTCCGTGCAGCATCACCCGGAAGCCTCCCCCGGACCGCAAGACAGCCACTATCTGTTTGACCGTTTCATCGACATGGTGAAAAGCCACAAAGCGGCCTAATCCATAAAAACGGCCCCTCGAACAGAGTGCCGCTCAAACAAATTGTGGGGCTGCAAACTCATTCGGCCCCGCCATCTGACGGCAGGATCAAGCGAACGGCACGCTTCTTACGACACGCTAAAAGACCAGCCTCGCCCTAAACGGCCATTGACCCAAGCAGGGCGGCTGTGTTTTGCTGGTCTCTCATTCAAAGACAAGGGGCCTGTGCTATGCTGACTGCCAAAATCGACTTGAAGATCGGTTTGACCCGCGTTGCACGTTCCGCTGCGCAGCGGTTTCGCGCTCAGACAGGGTGCATTGGGGTGCTGTGTGGCCTCCTGATCGCGCTCGCCCCCGATGTTTCGGCAGCCCCTGCCAAAACTTCCGCGCTCAAAAACGGTGAAATGCTGGCGCGTGAAAATTGTGCGGCCTGCCATGCCACCACCGAAAAAGGCGACAGTCCCAATCCGCAAGCGCCGCCCTTCCGCACGCTGTCGAAACGCTACAAGCTTGATGATCTGGAAGAGGCTTTGGCGGAAGGCATTACCATCGGCCATAGCTCAGCCAATATGCCGCATTTTATCTTTGAGCCTGATGATATTGGCGATCTGATCAGCTATCTGAAAAAGCTCAATCGGCATTAAGCCGCGATAAGGCCGGGCTTAGTCCGCATCGACCGGCTTAAAAGTCCAGAGTTTGTTGGCGGCAAAGCTCCACAGCATCACGGTGCCGGTCGCCACCATTTGGGCCAGCAAATAATGCAAGCCCAACCGATTATGTAGTAGATCCATCATCAAACCGGTAACCACAAAACCAACACTGGCCACCGCAATAAAACGCCACACCGCCTCTTTATGCGGGCGGGTGCTGACAAAGGCATGGCTGCGATTAAAGCGGTAGGAGACAATTCCACCCGCCAGATAGCCGCATAAAGTGGCCGGCACGCTTGGCAAGGCCCCTGATTCAACCAACAGGGTCAAGAGAGCGTAATGGACCACGGTCGCAGACACACCAACCACCAGATAGACACGAAATTGCTTGGCCAGTTGTTGCAAAAACCACTCCCTCAGCCGGATCAGCGTGCCGGGCCGACACCCACTCTGCATAAGCGATCAGGGGGTGTTTTTCCACAAGCCTATGCAAGAAAAACAAAACCGCCCGATAATTTGCCTGCATAAGCGCCACGGCCCCCTTTCCAGCGTGATGAATTTCCTCTAAAAGCAGCCTCAATCAAGGGCTGGAGCGGGATTTCGAGACCCTATCCTGTGACCATCCTTCGAATCAGACCATTCCAACCGCAGTCTGCACCAGCCGCACAGGTCCGAATCCGTGTGCCGCTGATCAAGGCGCAGAGGAAGAGATCGGGATTGTGTTTGGGGGTCGCGCTTGGATCGGGAAAGCCGTCAGCGCGGCCTTTTTTGCGCGAGGCCGGATCGATGAGCGCGCACGGATGGGCGAGTAAGAATGGACGCGTAAGAATGGACGCGTAAGACTGAGAACGGATCGCACTTCA
>CAWUMW010000178.1:0-4904 GCA_963923415.1 uncultured Hyphomicrobiales bacterium
CTTGGGCGCAGTGGGCGAGATGGTCCGTTGTTTCCGGACTCACGGTGCTCATATCGACAATCACGCTGCCTGCTTTGGCGTGGGCCAGCACACCGTTGCTGCCTGTCACAATCTCACTGACGACAGCCGAATTGGGCAGCATGGTGAAAATGACATCTGCTGATTGGGCAACCTCTGCAACGCTGTGCGCGGGGCGGGCTTGCAAGGCTGAAAGTTCGTTGACCGCATCCTGATTAAGATCGTGAACAATCAAATGAAACCCTTTGCGTTGCATATGCGACGCCATAGGACGTCCCATGCGTCCTAATCCGATAAAGCCGACCATCGTCATGTGATCTCTCCTCAATAGAGTATGGATGTGATTAATGCTCTTGACACGCGAGGGCGTGGCGCAAGCGTGTTTTGAGTGCGACGCCATCGCGCGAGGGAAGGACGCGCTCATGCATGCCATCGCTGATTTTGATCAAGGCAAGTCGGGGGCCATCTTGAAATGTTTCAAGCTGGTGGGCAAAGGCATCAACCTCTTCAAAATTTTGGAGGGCCTGCGTATTCGAAATGGAACAGGCCCGTGCAACAGCAATCACATCCGTGCCACGTCCGGTATGGCTGGCTTGGCGGCCTGTTTCGCCAAAAAGTTCATTATCCAAGACGATCAGGGTCAAATTTTTGGGGCGCTGCAAACCAATGGTTGCAAGTCCACCGAGGCCCATCAACATTTCCCCATCACCAAGCAAGACGACGACTGGAATCTGTGGTTGGGCGAGGGCTAATCCTAAGCCCACCATGGCTGCTCCTCCCATCGCTCCCCAGAGATAGAAATTGCGCTCATGATCGCCCGCCGCAGCCAAATCATAGGTGGGGGATCCGAGGCTTGAAATCGCTACGAGTTGGCGACGATGCGCCAGCAGACGCGCAACGACATCACGACGCGGAAGCGGGGAGGGGGAGGTCATGACAAGGCTCTCTTTCTTGGTCAAAAAACGCTCTTGTGAAAAGGTTCAAAGATAATCACTAGAATTTTCATTAGAATTTTTTGCTGCCAATCGCGCGTTGTGAAATTAATACCGCACAGGCTGTGCCGCCTAAAAAAGCCATTGAGGCGGCGGCTTCAGTACAGGGCACCACATCGGCTGCGGTTTCAGCCCGTAGCACTTTGATATCGCCCATTTCTAACAAAGTTTGACTGTGCTGGCCCATGCTGACTTGCCATGGATTAAACTCTCCCCATTCGCCGCGCATGGTCACCAAGATTAAAATCGGAATACGACACATTTTGATGAGCGACAGCATATTCGCGCAGTTGCCGACTCCACTCGATTGCATCAACAACGCGCCGCGCTGTCCACCAAGCCATGCCCCGGTCAAAACGCCCAACCCTTCTTCTTCTGTAGTGAGCGTAATGGCCTGTATCAAAGGATCGGCATGGCATTGTTTGATTAAATCAGCATGGCCGGCATCAGGCACATAGGCAACCTGGCGGACATCGAATTTTTTTAAAATCCCATGCAGAGCCAAGGGCCAAGCTGTCGCATCAGAGGGAGAAGCAGAAGGATGGTGTGTCATGGAGAGGGAGACGCCCAATTAACGGGAGGGATGGGAAGGCATTTTAGCAGCAAATTCCGCACGCACGGCTTGGTCATGTTCACCGCAGGCGGGGACGCGGCCATAGTGACGCGGCGCGCCAACCCAACGCTGGGGTGGCGCAGGCATGGAGAGCGGGCCGTTCGGCGTTTCCACCGTAATGCGCGCGAGATGCGGATGCTGGCTGAGTGAGGCCATGTCATTGACCTGCCCAAAGGCAATTTCATGCGCCAATAGACGCTCGATCAGTGTTTTAGAATCAAGCTTTGCAAAGGCTGATTGCACATGCTGATCTGTTTCTTCACGCAAGCGCACGCGTTGAACATTGGTTGCAAATTTTGGCTCTGCCGCGAGGTCTTTTTCACCCATCACATGTTCAGCTAAAATCCGCCACTCTCGGTCGCTTTGAGTTGAAATGAGAATATCAACGCCGTCCCCTGTTCGGAAAACCCCGTAAGGTGCAATCGAGGGATGCGCGAGGCCCAAACGACGCGGCGGCTGCCCGCCTTCATATTGCAATAAGGGAACGGTGGACCAATCGGCAATCGCATCAAACATAGAAATGCGGATGTCTGCGCCTTGGCCGGTTTGTTCGCGCAACAGCAAGGCTTCCAGAGCCGCTTCATAGGCATTCATGCCTGTGGCGATATCAACAACTGATACACCAACACGCGCCGGCTGCTCGGGGCCACCCGTGACCGATGCCAATCCAGCTTCTGCTTGAATCAGCAGATCATAGGCTTTGCGCTTGGCGTAAGGGCCAGCTTCACTATAGCCGGAGATCGAAATCAAAATGAGCCGGGGATAGTCTTTGCGCAAACGCGCATGGTCAAACCCCAAATCACGCAAGGCGCCGGGCTTGAGATTTTGCACCAAGATATCGGCTTCGGCCAAGAGAGTGGCCAAGAGTTCTTTGTCATTTGGGTTTTTCAAATCGAGATAAATCGATTGTTTGCCGCGATTTAACCAGACGAAATAAGAGCTTTGACCTTGAGCTGCATCATCATAGTGGCGGGCAAAATCACCTTCGGGCCGTTCAACCTTAATGACCCGCGCCCCGGCATCGGCCATACGGCAGGTGCACATGGGGCCAGCAACAGCCTGTTCGAGGGCGATAACCAATTTTCCTTGCAACGGCAGCGCCACAGAGCCCTCCTTCCCTCTTTGATTTCAATCGGAGGAGATCATTTCATATTTGTTGGCGCTGAGCCATGATTTTTGTTGGGGGGCGGTCCGTTCTATTCGGGACGCTCCATCTGTCCTTGTTTGCCCATGATCGAATTCATATTGTAGCGGATCAGGGTGCAGCCGGATGTGCCGAAACGCTTTCTGGCGCAGACTCGAACTGAATAATGGTCCATGCCGAGATGGCCGGAATTTTTGGTATATTTAAAAACATTGCGGTCGATTTGTGTGACGGTACCGCGTGTGGGGTGGTTTTCGATATGGGCTTCGATCACTTCATAGCCTGAAGGCATGGGCACCCGATTATAGCAGGTTGAAACCCCCTCCAGCCAATACAGCAAGGTAATAGTATCATTGTTTTCGGGATGGAACTCGGCTTCTTTCAAGGCACCCTTATCGCCGCCTTTTTGGAGGCAGGAGGCGTGGGCCGGCGCACAGGTCAGCCCGATAAGGCAAAGGGCCAAGAAACAGGCAGCAAGAGCATTTGACGACAACACAACACGACGTGACATGAGATCCATCCGTTTTTATTTTGGACCAGACTTTATTTTTGTGCGAGATGTGCCACAGGGCGCAACCCTCATCTTTTTAAAATGAGCATTGGCGGGCATGCATGCAAGAGGCAACCGTTATTTTGCCGAAAACAGTCAAAATTGAACCAAATTAGCCCAAAAACATTAAATTTATGATCATTTTGGGGTCTTTGTGATCAATTCCCACTCAGCGCGACTTTTCGACGGCTCTGCGCTGGATGCAGATTTGGCCCGGCGCGACGCCTTGTCGTTCCGGCGGCTGTCTGCCATAGTCTTGGGCCTATTTAACAGCAATCGGGGTCTCTTCATGGTGTGATTGGCCATAAGGACAACCGTTTATTCATCAGGGAGATGAGATAGCCATGCGTTTTGACCGCCGTTCCTTCATCAAAACAACCGCAGCTTTTGCCGTAGCAGCGCCTGCGATTTTTCGGATCACTAAAGTTCAGGGTGCCGAATTCACGATGAAATATGCCAATAACACGGCGGCCAGCCATCCTTTGTCGATCCGCACCAAAGAGGCGATTGACGCGATTGCGAAAGAGACGGGCGGCAAAGTTGAAATTCAACAGTTCACCAACAGCCAGTTGGGAACCGATACGGATATGTTGAGCCAGCTGCGCTCAGGGGCCTTGGAATTTTTCACCCTGTCGCCGCTGATCTTGTCGACTTTGGTGCCCAAAGCCTCCATCAATGGCATCGGCTTTGCGTGGTCTGGTTATGATAAAGTATGGCCTGCCATGGATGGCGAGCTGGGGGCTTATGTCCGTGGTGAAATCGCTAAATCTGGTCTGTTTGCTTTTGAAAAAATCTATGACAACGGGTTCCGTCAGATTACCTCGTCAACCCGCCCGATTAAAACCGCCGAAGATTTAAGCGGCTTCAAGATCCGTGTCCCACCAAGCCCGCTGTGGACATCGATGTTCAAAGCCTTTGATTCAGCGCCAGCCAGCATCAATTTCTCGGAAGTCTATTCGGCTTTGCAAACCAAAGTGGTTGAAGGACAGGAAAATCCGTTGGCGATTATTCAGTCTGGCAAGCTCTATGAAGTGCAAAAATATCTGTCGATGACCAATCACATGTGGGATGGGTTCTGGTTCCTGGCTAATGCTAAGAATTGGAATTCATTGCCCAAAGAGGTGCAAACCGTCATTCAGAAGCATTTCAATGACTATGCTGTCAAAGAACGGGAAGACATTGCCAATCTGAATGCGACCTTGCAGAAAGAATTGGTCGAAAAAGGCTTGCAAGTTGTTGATGCCAATCCATCAACCTTCCGTGCCAAATTGGTTTCGGCAGGGTTCTATAAAGAGTGGAAAGAGAAATATGGCGCTGAGCCATGGGCGCTCTTGGAGAAATATGCAGGCAGCATTTCCTGAGGCGGTTTGATGCATAATCCTTTACTTGACGATGATGCCGGTCACCCGGCCTCATCAGGTGGTGTGTTCCATCACATTGAGCAAATCATCGCACAGCTGACCGCTTGGATCGCGGCTGTGCTGGTATTGGTGGAAACCGGTGTGTTGTTTGCCGGTGTGATCGCGCGCTATGTGTATCGCAAGCCGCTGATCTGGTCGGACGAACTGGCCTCTATCTTGTTTTTAT
>CAWUMW010000179.1:0-4899 GCA_963923415.1 uncultured Hyphomicrobiales bacterium
ATCTGTAGGTCCATCATTCCTCACACACAAAGAGCGGAGGTGAAGATAAAAACTTCCCGATGCCGCTGATCCTTTGATCCGTTTCGCTATTCTTGCGTCCTGAAATCAAAGCGTCAACAAAATACTTTACATTTAAAATATTGTTTGTGTAGGCTCTCCCATGGGCAGGCTGGTAAGGGGAGACCGGAATGAACAAGCCGATGCGGATTTGGTATCAGAGCTTTGTCGATTATGAAAATGGCAAAACCTATTGGGACCGCTTGAGAGCGCATCTGGCCGCTATCGCAGATCCGGGCACGCAGGTTGAGGTGCATGGCATTACCCCCTTTGATAGTTATGCGCATGCGATTGTTGAATATCGGTGTGGACGGGAAGTGATTTGCAATGCCATCCGGGCCGAGCGTGAAGGCTATGATGCATTTGTGATCGGGCATTTTCAGGATGCCGCCCTTTATGAAGCACGCGCAGCCGTTAATATTCCAGTGATTGCCTTGGGTGAGGCCTCGATGCTCTATGCCTGCCAATTGGGGCAACGCATTGGCATCATTACCATCAACACCCGCTATATTCCGTGGTTCCATCATCAGATACGTAAATATGGATTGGAACATCGGGTGACAGGTGTGCATGCTATGTCATTTCAGCCCGGACAGATTTTGCAAGCCTATGAATCAAAAGCGCAAGCGGATGTTGTGGAGCGTCTGTTCGCCGAGCAGGCCCAACCTTTGATCGCGCAAGGGGTTGATGTGTTGATCCCGGGCGGAGGGATTCCGATGCTTTTGTTCTCTGATATTCAGGGGCATGTGGTTGAAGGAGCCCCGGTTCTTAATGGGATCGCGATCACTGTTAAAATGGCGGAAACAGCCGTGAAATTGAAACGATTGACGGGATTGACCGTCAGCCGGACGGCGGATTTCTTCCAGCCGCCGCCAGAGGTTCTTGAGGAGTTTATGGCGCATCCCAAAGGGCTGTAGTCGGTTTAATGCAACACCACTAAGAGACATTCAACTCAGGAGTGAAACGACCATGAGCACGAAATTTTTCAAAACCGGACTGGCCTTGGCTTTATTGTGCAGTTCGGCAATCGGATCTGCCCGCGCGGATATTACAGTCGGGGTCATCACCTCGATGTCAGGCGCGGTATCCTCGATTGGCATCCCTTATTCACGGGGGATCAAAGCGGGTGAATCCTATATCAGTGAGGTCAATGGTGAGAAGATTAAAGTCATTCTGCTTGATGATGCATCTGACATTTCCAACTCATCCAAACATGCCAGAAAATTGATTGAAGAAGATAAAGTGGATGTGCTGATCGGGACAGCCGGAGCACCGGGTTCGGCCGCGATTATGGCCGTCGCCACGGAGATGAAAGTGCCGGTGATCGGGATTACACCGGTTGTTTCGGTGCCGAGCAATGAAGGTAAGCCATGGGCGATGACCGTTGTGCAGCCTGCCTCAGACATGGTTGGCGCGGTTGTGCAAGAAATGAAAAATCAAAACCTCAAAAATATCGGCTTTATCGGCTTTTCTGATAGCTGGGGGGATTTGGTCTATAATAATGGCAAGGCCGCAGCGGATAAGCTGGGCATTAATATTGTGACCAATGAGCGCTATGCACGGGCGGATACATCGGTCAGCGCGCAAATTCTCAAAGTGGTCGCAGCGCGTCCCGATGGTGTGCTCAATGGTGGATCAGGCACAGGGGGTGCTTTGCCCTATACGGCTTTGGCAGAACGTGGCTTTAAAGGCCCAATTTTCGGAACCCCAGCGCTGATCAATCCGGATTTCGTTCGGTTGGCGGGTGCAACGGCAGAAGGCACAATTTGCTCTACCGGTCCTGTGATGGTGGTTGAACAATTGCCTGATAACCATCCGTCGAAAAAAATTGGTTTGGCCTTTAAACAAGCCCATGAAAAAGCCAATGGCGTTCCTTCCAATGACGGGTTCTCAGCCTATGCTTTTGATGCGTGGTTGGTGTTGGCCGATGCGGCCAAGCGCGCTCTGCCAAAGGCAAAACCCGGCACTGTTGAATTCAGAGCGGCTTTGCGGGATGCGATTTATAATGTCAAAGAATTAGCCGGAACGCATGGTGTGTTTAATTTCACTGAAAGCAGCCCCTATGGCACCGATAATCGCGCACTTGTTCTGGTGAAGCTCGATAAAGGAAGCTGGAAATTTTACAAATAAATGATCGCACAGAGGCGTGTGATTGAATAAAAAAAGAAGCAGATTTTGAATATTTTCAAGATCTGCTTTTTTTGCAAATTCTATTATTTAATAAGCAAGGTGCGCGATGTGGAAGCCTGCGGAAAAAATTAAATTTGAATCGGCGCCCGGACATTGGCCTGATGCTGCGACTGCTGGCCGCTCATTGTTGTTTTCTTCCTTGACCTATCAGGCCCTCCAGCTCGAAACACGCACATGGATCCCTGCTATGGTGCCATGGCGCTCGACGGATGAGGGATTTGTAACGCAAAATAATATTGATTGGTATGGGCGCTTTGCCAAGGGGCAACCCGGAGCGATCGTTGTGGAAGCGACGGGGATTCGGGATGTTCCCTCTGGCCCGTTGTTGCGCATCGGCCATGATCGCTTTGTGCCCGGACTGCGTCAATTGACCGATCATGTGCGGCAGGCCAGCGACCAACAAACCCGCATTTTTATTCAGTTGATTGATTTTTTGAACATTCGGCGCCGCCCGGCTGCGGATGTATATTTTCAACGCTTTCTAAGGATCACTCAGCGCCATCGGGATGCCTTGGCTGCTCAGGATTGGAGCGAGGCCGCCATTCGTCAGGCCTTGTCTGAAAAGCCCCTGAAAGAATTGGAAACTATTCTCACTGCGCGTGAACTAGACGATCTGACGATGGGGTTTCGTGAGCGGGTAACGGATGTGCATTTGCCTCATATTGCCGATTTGCCGCATCTCTTGCCGGGTCTGTTTGTTGATGCAGCGTTGCGCGCGCAAGAGGCTGGCTTTGATGGTGTCGAGCTTCATTATGCGCATGCCTATACGATGGCCTCTTTTTTATCGCGCACCAATCAACGGGCCGACGGTTATGGCGGTTCGCTTGATCATCGCTTGCGATTGCCGCTTGAAATCATTCAGGCCGTGCGTCAGGCGGTGGGCGATGATTTTGTGTTGGGCTGCCGCTATTTGGCCGATGAATGTATTGAGGGCGGCAATCCAGTGGATGATGCGGTGCCGATTGGCTCCGCCTTTGCGCGTGCGGGACTCGATTTTATCTCGTTGTCGCGGGGTGGAAAATTTGATGATGCCAAACAACCTAAAGTCGGTGAGGCTGCTTATCCTTACACAGGGCGCAGTGGCTATGAATGTATGCCGGGCCATATTTCTGATCAATTCGGTCCCTTTGGTCGCAATGTTGAAGCATCGGGGCGTATTCGGAGTGCCATGCGCGCGGCGGGTTATCACACCCCTGTGATCGCGGCCGGTGGGATCCATAATTTTGAGCAAGCAGAAAAAATTCTCTTTGATCAAAACGCTGATATTATCGGTTTTGCGCGTCAGGCTTTGGCCGATCCTGATTGGTTTGTGAAAGTCAAATCGGGGCAGGGGCAAAAAGTGCGCCTGTGTGAATATAGCAATTATTGTGAAGGGCTGGATCAAAAACACAAAGCGGTGACTTGCCAGTTGTGGGATCGTGAACAGCTTGATGAAGTGGGGATCAGTAAAACGCCGGATGGAAAGCGGCGTCTGCTGGCCCCGGGGCCCTGAAACCTGTGATGCGTCAAGGACAGGGACATTCCATGATGAATGGGGACGGTAATGGCTGAGCGTTCGTTTAAAGAAGAAGTTAAATCGCTGCGGCTGGGTGCAGGCGATACATTTTATGGCGAAGGGATTTTGGCGATTACGAAAGCCTTGCTTGAATCCGGTGTCGCTTATGTCGGGGGCTATCAAGGGGCGCCGATTTCGCATTTGATGGATGTGTTGGCCGATGCCAAAGACGAATTAGATGCTTTGGGAGTTCATTTTGAATCCAGTGCATCAGAGGCAACGGCAGCGGCCATGTTGGCGGCATCCGTTAATTATCCGCTGCGCGGGGCGGTCACGTTTAAATCAACGGTTGGCACCAATGTCGCCTCCGATGCTTTGGCCAATTTAGCCTCTGGCGGCGTGAAGGGTGGAGCGCTGATTATTGTCGGGGAAGATTATGGCGAAGGCTCATCGATCATGCAGGAGCGTAGCCACGCTTTCGCCATGAAGAGCCAGATCTGGTTGATGGATCCGCGTCCTGATCTGCAAAAAATTGTGCAATGTGTTCATAAAGGCTTTGAATTGTCAGAGGCCAGCCACACGCCTGTGATGCTTGAAATGCGCATTCGGACCTGTCATGTGACGGGCCAGTTTGAAGCCAAGGATAATGTACGCTCTGAATTTACCATCAAAGATGCGTTGGAAAATCCGGTGCGGGATGTGAGCCGGATTGTTTTACCCCCTGCCAGCTATGGACATGAAAAAGAAAAATTAGAGGTTCGTTGGCCAGCCGCTCAAAAATTTATTCAGCAGCATGCATTGAATGAATTTTTTGATGGGGATGTGAATGATATAGGCCTTGTGATGCAAGGTGGCATGTATAATTCCACACTGCGCGCGCTCGAATTATGCGGTTTGGCGGATCCGTTTGGGGCCTGCCGGATGCCGCTTTATGTGCTCAATGTCACCTATCCATTGGTGGATGAGGAGTTCATTCGGTTTGCATCTGACAAGAAAGCGATTTTGATTATTGAAGAGGGCGCGCCTGACTATATCGAGCAAGCCGTGACAACAATTTTACGGCGCGCAGATCTGCAAACAAAAGTGCATGGAAAAGATGTGCTGCCGATGGGCGGTGAATATACCGGCCAAGTCCTCAAAAGCGGATTGACCAGCTT
>CAWUMW010000180.1:0-4879 GCA_963923415.1 uncultured Hyphomicrobiales bacterium
TCCTTCGGGGCGGCTTCGTTTTTTTCAACGGCGACCAATCCGACCACCCAACTTGCAATCCTACCACCCAACTTGAAAGAGAGACTGTCATGAGCACCGCTTCTCCGTCCCCCTTGCTCCCAACCTTTGCGCGGGTCGGACTGTCCTTTGAGCGAGGAGAAGGTCCGTGGCTGATCACAACAAATGGTGAGCGCTATCTGGATTTTGCTGCCGGCATTGCCGTTAATTCTCTCGGTCATGGCCATCCGCATCTGGTCAAAGCGTTAACCGATCAGGCTGCTAAATTATGGCACACATCCAATCTCTATCAGATCCCCGAAGGGACGCGCCTTGCACAACGGCTGGTTGATCATACCTTTGCCGATACAGTTTTTTTCACCAATTCTGGCGCCGAAGCGCTGGAATGCGCCATCAAAATGGCGCGCAAATATCACCATGCCAATGGACATCCCGAACGCTACCGGATCATCACATTTGAAGGGGCGTTTCATGGTCGCACGCTGGCAACGATTGCCGCGGGTGGACAGGCCAAATATCTTGAAGGCTTCGGCCCGAAAGTCGAAGGCTTTGATCAAGTCGGCTTTGCTGATCATGAAGCGATTGATCGGGCCATTACTTCTGAAACCGCCGCCATCTTGATCGAGCCCGTGCAAGGGGAAGGCGGCGTGCGTCCGGTCCCGCCGCAATGCCTGCGCGGACTGCGGGAACTGTGTGACAAACATGGCATCTTGTTGATTTTTGATGAGGTGCAATGCGGCGTTGGTCGGACCGGAACCTTTTTTGCCTATGAACACTCCGGCATCGCGCCAGATATTATGGCGGTCGCCAAAGGGATTGGGGGCGGCTTTCCGCTCGGTGCCTGCCTAGCCACGCGTGAAGCTGGCAAAGGCATGACAGCAGGCGTGCATGGCACGACCTATGGCGGTAACCCGCTTGCTATGGCCTGCGGCAATGCCGTGCTTGATGTGGTGTTAGGTGAGGGCTTTCTGGCCCATGTGCAACAGATGTCGCTCCTGCTCAAACAAAAACTCGCCTCCTTGAAAGATCGGTTTCCGGACCTGATCGAGACCATTCGGGGAGAGGGTTTGCTGATCGGCGTCAAAACCAAAATTCCGAATGGGGATTTGGTGGCGGCGCTCCGCGACCAACACATGTTAAGCGTAGGCGCAGGCGATAATGTCGTACGTTTATTACCGCCCTTGACCATTGATGAAAGCCATGTGGCCGCAGCCATGGAGCGCCTTGAAAAAGCTTGTCAGTCCTTGTCCCTGCATCAGGGCCATCATCCGAAAGCGTCATCATGACATCGCGCCATTTTCTTGATCTGTCGGATTTTGACGCTCAGACACTGCGGCAGATTCTTGCCCAGTCCAAGACGATCAAAGCCGCTCGTGTCCGTGGTCAAAAATCCAGCCATCGCCCGCTTGAGGGCAAGACCTTGGCGATGATTTTTGACAAGCCATCAACCCGCACCCGCGTCTCCTTTGATGTCGGCATGCGAGAATTAGGCGGCGAGACTTTGATGCTGACGGGTGCTGAAATGCAACTCGGGCGCGGCGAGACAATTGCCGATACCGCACGCGTTCTCTCGCGCTATGTGGATGCCATTATGATCCGCATGCTTGATCATGCGGCGGTGCGCGAATTAGCGGCCCATGCGACGGTCCCCGTCATCAATGGCTTAACGAAAATTTCGCATCCCTGCCAGGTCATGGCTGATCTGATGACCTATGAAGAACATCGTGGACCGATTACAGGCAAACATGTGGCATGGATGGGCGATAGCAACAATGTGTTGGCCTCTTGGGTCCATGCTGCGGCCCGCTTTGATTTCCGTCTCACCATTGCGTCTCCCGATGAACTAGCCCCGCCAGCCGAAATGCTGGCTTGGGCACGTCGAGAAGGGGCACTGGTAACCACCACCAAAGATCCATTTGATGCGGTTGAAGGGGCGGATTGTGTGGTCACCGATTGTTGGGTGTCGATGGGCGATGAAGATGCAGGTCGGCGTCACAATCTGTTGCAAGCCTATCAAGTCAACAGCAAATTAATGCGCGCCGCCCATGATAACGCGGTCTTTATGCATTGCCTGCCTGCGCATCGCGGCGAAGAAGTCACGGATGACGTGATGGATGGCCCGCAATCAGTGGTGTTTGACGAGGCTGAAAATCGTCTGCACGCACAAAAAGGGATTTTGACCTGGTGTTTAGGAGCGATGGCGTGAGCGCTTCCGCGCGCCCACCACAGGGCTCAATCGACAATGCCGTTTTACCTTTTACCGTTGAATCTCTTGATGTGCGCGGTCGGGTGGTCAGGCTTGGATCCACATTGGAATCTTTGTTAAATCGCCATGCCTATCCCGAAGCTGTCACCCGCTTATTGGGTGAAGCTCTGGCCCTCACTTGTTTGCTGGGGGCCTCCCTAAAAGATGCGGGCAGTTTCCAATTACAAGCCCGCACGGATGGCGTGGTGAATTTATTGGTGGTTGATTATGACCTGCCGGATCGTTTGCGCGCCTATGCCCGTTTTGACGCCGACCGACTGGCGGCCCATCCCCAAGCAACGCCCGCTGAATTACTCGGTCACGGTCATCTTGGCCTGACCATCGACCAAGGGCCGCAGATGAGCCGCTATCAAGGATTGGTGGCCCTAACAGGACAAGGCCTCGAAGAGGCCGCCCATCAATATTTTTCCCAATCAGAACAAATTCCAACCCGCATCAAACTGGCTTTTGGATGCACGAGCACGCCGCACGAGTCACCGCCCCATTGGCGTGCGGGCGGCATGATTGTGCAATTTCTTCCACACTCGACCGACCGTTTGCGCCATGCAGATCTGCCGCCCGGCGATGCGCCAGAAGGCGTGAATGTGATGGCGCATCAAGACGATGACCGCTGGATGGAAGCGCGCGCGCTCACCGAAACCATCGCCGATCACGAATTGCTTGATCCGACAGTGACCAGCGAAAATCTGCTTGTCCGCTTGTTTCATGAGCATGATCCGCGCGTCTTTGAGGCCCAAAATCTGATTGATCGCTGCCGCTGCTCAACAGAGCGGATTCTGGCCATGATCGAACAATTTTCTGAGAGCGATAAACGCGCGATGGTTGCCGATGATGGATCGATCACCGTCACCTGCGAATTTTGTTCCTCACATTATCATATTGATCCCGCCAGCATCGGTCTGGACTAAGCCAAAGCGCCTTTTCTCACGCGCATAAAGCCGCGATTAATCCGCGTTGGAAGGCAAGCCCGCGATCAAGCTCCTCAAGGGCGATCCATTCATCTGGTTGATGGGCTTGATTGATGGAACCGGGACCACAGACCACTGTTGCCAGACCTGCCTTTTGGAAATGGCCTGCCTCTGTGCCAAATGGAACCGTGATCGTGTGATTGCGCGCGGCCAAACGCAACGCCAATGTTTCAGCCGCTGAACCGGCCTCCGGCAACAAGCCCGGCACATCAACCAACACCTCTGTTTGCACAGAGGCGGGCCAGCCAAATTTTTGCATGTCTGGAACAATCTGATCGGCGGCGAAGCGATCAAGACGCGCTAAAACCGCATAAGGATCGGTGCCTTGAACTGAGCGGATCTCCCAATCAATCGTGCATAATTGCGTGAGAATATTGCGGGCCTGACCGCCATGCATCATGCCGATATGCAATGTTGCAAAGGCAGGATCAAACCGGCCAGACGGATCGCCTGCTGCGCGCAGTTCCGCGGCAATCACCTCACACTGCGCAGCAAAAGCGACAGCCCCCGTGATAGCATGGGCACCCAAATGCGGCTTGGAGGAATGTGCCTCATGGCCCCGCACCACGGTTCTAAAAACCGTCACCCCTTTATGGGCATCGGCCACGTCCAATTCGGTCGGCTCACCAATGATCGCCATAGCTGGACGCGGCGTGTCATGCCCCATTTTGGCAATGGTGTCGACAACGCCTAGACAGGTTGTTTCCTCGTCATAACTCAACAAAATATGAATCGGCTTGGTCAATGGCGCGCGCGCCATCTCCGGCACCAAGGCCAAAGCAATGGCAAGAAAGGCTTTCATATCCACCGCGCCGCGCCCATAAGCCCGTCCATCCGCCACACGCAATGTGAACGGATCAAAAGACCACTGCTGTCCTTCAACCGGCACCACATCCGTATGCCCGGATAAAACGATGCCGCCATCACAGCGCGGCCCGATGGTCGCATATAAAGCTGCTTTGTCGCCTTGCGCATTGGGGACGCGCATCACCTCAACACCCGATCCCTGCAACAGGCTTTGCACATAATCTTGCAAAGCCAAATTGGAGCGATCACTGACGGTGTTAAACGACACCAGTTTTTCTAAAATCTTTAAAACATCCGCGCGTGTGGCGGTTTGAGATCCATGCGTCAATGCAGCACCCGATTGATCCATTGGCTATCTAAAGAAAAAGCGGGAATGGCAACGCTGATCATCTCACCCGCCGCACTCCGCATTTGATAATCCCCTACCATAATGCCCTGCGGCGTCTCTAACGGACAACCGCTGGTATAGCGATAGGTTTCCCCCGGCTTGATAACCGGTTGCTCTCCGACCACGCCCGTGCCTTTGACTTCATGCACCCGCCCATGGCCATCGGTAATGCGCCAATGCCGGCTGATCAATTGCACGCTGTCGCGCCCCAAATTGGCAATCGAAATGGTATAGGCCCAGAACCATCGTCCTTGTTTCGGATCCGATTCATCGGCCAAAAATTCCGGCTCCGCCGTGACTTCAATGTCATAGGTAACCGCACGATACATCGCAGCCTGTCTCCAAGCAAAACCACATCTTTAGACAATCCATGCACTAACCCTAAGACGCCTGCAAAGCGCTCGTCAATCTTTTCCTGTCGGGATGTGCGCA
>CAWUMW010000181.1:0-4878 GCA_963923415.1 uncultured Hyphomicrobiales bacterium
AGCCGTAATGTTGAGGGCGCCAGGAACACGCCTTACTGAAACATGGCATATCCAATAAGCATGACAAACCGCAT
The DNA here is from genome assembly GCA_963923415.1 of uncultured Hyphomicrobiales bacterium. Classification (GTDB taxonomy): domain Bacteria; phylum Pseudomonadota; class Alphaproteobacteria; order Rhizobiales; family Beijerinckiaceae; genus CAIYZJ01. Next base: position 75 of record CAWUMW010000181.1, read on the forward strand.
GAGTCACCCGACAGGCGGATTATGCTTATTCCCGACTAGGCACCACCAACCCTCATTACACTCAAGTGCTTCTCGCACACAGCAACGAACGCGTGCATTGAGGTTTCACTGGATGTTGAGGGTATGCCCCAAACAAAAAACCCGCCTTGTTGAGGGGCGGGTTGTATGGGCGATTTTGATTTGTGGTTTTAAATTGTCTTAATGTTGGTTGCGGGGGCCCGCAGCCACCTTTACCGAACGGTGATGCGGACTTAGTGTTTCTCTCCTTTTATTGACCTGCCTCAGACCTCAGGCAATGGATAATTATCACTATTAAATACCCAGCCGGCTTCATACCAATCTAATCGAATGAGTGGAAAAAAGGGGACTGGAGCAGTTTTTTGACGCCAGCTTCCACACCCAGAATGAATTAGATCACTGTTAATAGATTCATTTAGCTTCAAAAAAAGTCGCTCAGCATCCGCACTCCTGAACCTTCAATTCATCTACTGACGCAGGCCATTTCAAGCTTTATCTGACAGGGCTTGCATAGGGCGAGCGGGCGCGGGGCAAATAGACGCCATGGCCCTTGTCTCCGACAAGTTCTCCATCTCGCATGATCACCTTGCCGCGCGACATGGTCAGAATCGGTCTGCCTGTGAGCTCAAACCCTTCATAAGGGGTATAATCCGAGCCGTCCTGAATGAGATCATGGGTCAGCGTATAGGATATGTTCGGGTCCCAGATGGCTATATCCGCATCGGCACCAATACCTATACTGCCCTTGCGTGGATAAAGACCATAAATACGCGCATGATTGGTGGCCGTCAGCGCCACAAATTGCTCGAGTGTGATCCGTCCTTTCATGACCCCTTCGGAAAAGAGAATATTTAATCGCGCGCCGACACCGGGAATGCCGTTTGGCACCCATCGAAAACTGGTGCGGCCTTTGGGAGCGAGCTTGCCTTGCGGGTCATCATAGCGAAAGGGACAGTGATCCGATGAAAAAACACTGAAGACACCACGCTGCAAGCCTTCCCAGCAGGCTTCCTGACTATCGCGATCACGCGGCGGTGGCGAGCAAACATATTTGGCGCCTTCCATATTGAGGCCGCCAAGATCATCCTCCGTTAAAACCAGATATTGCGTGCATGTCTCACCAAGAATTTTCAATCCGCGTTGTTGCGCCCACCGGATTTGCTCCATCGCATCACGATTGGACACATGCACGATCATGATAGGTACATCAACCAATTCTGCATGGGCAATGGCACGATGGGTTGCCTCGCGCTCGGCAACCTTCGGACGTGACGTGGCATGATAACGCGGTGCTGTCCGCCCTTCGCGCTCAAGCTTTTCGGTCATGTAGCGTATCGCGTCATAATTTTCGCAATGCACCATCACAAGCGCACCGCATCCGCGCGCCGTGTCCAGCACATTGATTATTTCACGGTCATTTAAAGCCAAGCCTTCATAGGTCATAAAAACCTTGAACGATGTATACCCATCTTCAACAAGAGAGGGCAATTCTTGGCCAAGCACACTTTCATTGGGTTCGCTGACAATGAGATGAAAACTTGTATCGATAAAACATTGTCCTTTGGCTAATGCGTGATAATCATTGACCGTTTCCCGTAGTGGCCGCCCCTTTTCCTGCAACACAAAAGGCATCACTGTGGTGGTGCCGCCAAGAGCTGCGGAGCGCGTCGCACTTTCAAAATCATCCGCCATGACAATGCCCTCGCCGGAAGGCTGCGAAATATGGACATGGCTATCAATGCCGCCGGGCAAGACAAGCTTATCTTTGGCATCGATCACGGTCTGGGCCTGACCAAGATCATGGCCCAACATGGCAATCCGACCGTCTTTGATGCCCACATCGCAACGCATCTGATCCCCTGCGGTAACAACCGTGCCGCCTGTGATAATGGTATCAAATTGAATGCTCATTTCTATGTCTCCGAAAAATTATCGATGCTCGATCCGCGCTGCAAGCGAATGAGGCAGGCCCTTGGTTGGCTTTGGGGACGGACGACGGAAAGTCCCCGCCGTTGCTTTGCGTAAGTTCAATCGTACCATGTTTTGCGCCTGCAAAACAGCGGCCTCGACCTGATCAATGACGGGAACGGGGATATGATCGGCAATCTTTCGGGCAAAGCCTGACAAGGGCGCCCCAGCAAGAATCAAAACATCCGCCTGATCCTCTTCAACCGCCCGTTTGGCAAGTTCAAGCAGCAACTGTTCTTTTTCCTCTTGAACGGAGGCAATATCCGCAAAAGGCGCATCCAGCATACGAATAGCGGCGCAACGCTCCCATAAACCATGCATGCGAACACATTCTTCATACCAAGGGCCAAGGGCTATGGCGAAAGTAATAAGAGCAAATCGCCTACCCGCCATGCAGGCGCTCAACATAGCGGCCTCGGCCAGACCAATCACAGGAATATCAAATAATTCGCGGGCACCCAATAAACCGGGATCGCCAAACGCGGCGATAATGGCTGCATCAACACCCGCATGATGATCGGCAAGCATTTCCAGAGCAATGGCACCACCAATCTGCGCTTCAGCGCGCGTGGCGATATAGGGCACACCACGAGGCGCTGTAAGCGGCACCAGTTCAACATCAGGTGAGAGCACGGGCAAAGCCGCAGACATCAGCCTTTGCGTAATTGACTCACTTGTATTGGGATTAAGAAGCAGAATTTTCATACGCGGACCCTCAAAACCTGATGCAAAGGGATGCCATTCATCCCGTCAATCTGTAACAGACGATATGTGATTAAAAAATAATCTCAACCTGCTTTCAATTTCATCTGTGCGCAAAAATTGTGCTCAAGTGGTATTTTCATGATTGTACTTGCGGAAAACTGCGTTAGCATTGAACGCAATGGTCATGTTGCTTGGAGATTTCTTGATATGAAGTTTGTTTTAAAACTGGCTTTTGCCGCAGCACTCGTGTCGCTTACCCCCGCAAACCCTTCCACTGCGCAAGAAATTCCGAAAATTAAACTCGGCTATGCAAAATGTGCCCATTGTTTGCCCATGTCGCTGACGCCTGATTATGCAAAAAACATCTCCCTTGAAACCATCAATTTCAATTCCGGAAATGATGTGCTGACCGCGCTGGTGTCAAAAAGCATTGATGTCGCGCAAGTGACCTACCTGCATTACATCACAGCGCTGGACAAAGGTATGGACGTTGTAGCCGTCTCAGGCCAGATCAATGGCGGGTCTGAATGTGTCTCATCTAACAAACTGGACCTGCCGGGCGAAGATTGGGCTAAGTTCAAATCGCTGACGGCCAAAGCCAAAGCTGATGGAACACCCCTGAAAGTTGCCGCTTCACGCGGCAATGCGCAAGATATTCACATGCGCGGTGCTTTCATGAAACAAGGAATCGACCCCAACAAAGACATTCAATTTGTTAACATTCCCAATCCGTCCGACCATCTTGCGGCGCTACAGCGTGGCGATGTCGATATGATTTGTTCGGTTGAGCCTTTTGCATCGCAAATTAAAATGGCAGGTGCAGGTAAACACTTTGTGCTCCCTTATGATCAGGCTGCTGGCAATCTGACGAATCTGATTGTCACCCGGTCGGATGTGATCGCCTCAAACAAAGCCGGCGTGCAGGGAACAGTATCCGCTGTTGTCACATTGGTGGATGTGTTGAAAAAGGATCAAAGCAAGTGGATCGAGACAATTACCAAACTCACAGGCCTTGATGCCGCTGTTGCCAAAGAGGCTTTGGTCAATGCCTATCCGGATTATTCGATTCACATGTCATCGACCCTTGCCATTGCCGATATGATGCGCGATCTCAAATATATTTCGAGCGATGTCTCAGCCACAGCCAAGAAAAATATCGACTATTCTTTTCTGATGGCCGCGACCGGAAAGCCGAAAAGCGCGCTTGGCGAGTAAGCGCCAAGCGGTTCAGCCAAGAAGATAGGGCATTTTGTGAAAACACGTATCGAGCGTTTCATCGTGCCAGTGGTTGTATTACTGGGGTGGGAATTATTTTCTCGCTCCGGTTACCTGCCTAAAGCTTTGCTTCCCGCACCCAGCTCGGTCGTGCATGCCCTGAGTGACTGGGTCATCGGCTATGATGAAACCACTCAAAGCTATTCCGGACACTGGGCGAAAGATGCTATAGCCAGTGCATTGCGTGTCTTTGCAGGCTTTGCTCTCGCATCATTGGTTGGGGTGGCGGCAGGCGTTGCCATCGGCTGGTCCCGCATCTTTGAAAAAGCCCTTGAACCTCTTTTGCAAATGCTTCGTCCCATTCCGCCCGTGTCTTGGATACCGCTGGCGATCATCTGGTTTGGCATAGCTGACAAACCTGCTATTTTTCTGGTCTTTCTCGGCGCTTTTTTTCCCGTCCTCATGAATACCATCCATGGCGTGAAAACAGTGGATAAAAACCTGATCCGCGCCGGCTCCATGATGGGGGCAACTGAACGGCAATTACTCACCAGTTTTGTACTCCCCGCCGCCCTGCCCTCCATCTTCGCCGGATTACGCATTGCGATCGGTTCGGCTTGGATGCTGACTGTGACCGCAGAAATGGTGGCAGTGAAAAGTGGACTGGGTTACGTTCTCTGGGACAGCTATTATTTCCTGCGTTATGATATTGTCATGGCGGCGATGATTTCCATCGGATTTTTAGGGTTTCTCTCCGACCTCGGCATCAAAGGCATCATGGCTCATATTTTGCGTTGGCAGGCGACAACCACTGTGCAGGGGCGCTTCTGATGGCATCGATTGAACTGCGCAACATCAGTAAGATTTTTACCGACCCCAAACGCGGTGAGCTTTTAAC
>CAWUMW010000182.1:0-4828 GCA_963923415.1 uncultured Hyphomicrobiales bacterium
AGACGCGTTACAGCTTGGTCAGGGATTGCGTGCATGACAGAGCCCCCCATGCGGGACTGTTTCGCTGACCCGCAGGGAGAGAGGCTAATCCGTATTGGCAGGATTGCCTAGGGTCAGACCTCATTAATTTTTAAATTAATGAGGTCTGACCCTAGCGGCATTTTCAGCCAAGGAGAAAAAACTTAACCGCCCTTAACGGCCCCATCGGTCAAGCCTGCGACGATCTGGCGTTGGGCAAAGACGGTGAGCAGCAAGACAGGCAAGGTCACCAGTAAGGCCGCAGCCGCCAAAGGCCCCCAGCTTAATTGATCAAAAGAGATCATATTATAGACAGCGACGGGCAAAGTCCGCGTACCGCGGCTTGCAAGCACGATCCCGAACACAAAATTATTCCAAGAAAAGATGATGGCGAGAATAAAGGCCACAGCGATCCCGGGTTGGGCAATGGGCAAGGCCACATGCCGGAAGACCTGCCAGCGGGTCGCACCATCAATCACCGCCGCTTCTTCCAGTTCCATCGGCGTGGTTTCGAAATAGCCGATCATGATCCAAATCACGATGGGAACAGTCACCACCAGATGGATGATCACCTGCGGCCATAATGTGCCCAAGAGGCCGACCCATTGAAATAATAAAAACAGCGGGATCAAATAAGACAGGCCGGGGGTAATGCGGGCAATCAAAATCACAATGGTGGATTTATGCGCTTGCATGCGGGCAATGCCATAGCCTGCCGGAACGCCGATCAGCAGCGCGAAGAGTGTGGCTGATCCGGTTACAATCAGCGAATTGAAGAAATAGGTGATGAAGCGGTTCGATTTCAAAACCGTGACATAATTCTCCCAAGCGAATTGTGTTGGGATCAAGATCGGCGGATAGCTGGCATTGTCGATCTCGAATTTAATGGAGAGCGACATCATCCAGATAAAAAACAAAATGGCGGGCGAGACAATGATCAGAATGCCTAATCCGAGTCCGATATTGCCGATCAGGTTACGCAGGTTCATGCGGCCCCTCCCGTTTGATTCCAGTGCAGGCGTTGGCGCATATAAAGCATGATGGCAGCCAGCAGCACGATTAAGATGAAAAAGACCACGGCAATCGCTGATCCATATCCAATGTCGTAATAAACGAAAGCGACGCTGTAGAGATAGAGATTGATGGTTTCAGAGGCCGAACCGGGACCGCCTTGCGTGATAGCAAAAATAATGTCGAAGCTTTTGACGGCATCGATCATACGGATCATCGCAGCAACAAAGATAAAGGGGGTAATCAACGGCAAGGTAATATAGCGAAACATCTGCCATGCATTGGCGCCGTCAATGCGCGCGCTTTCATAAGGCTCGCTCGGGATCGCTGACAGGCCCCCCAAGACAATCAACATGATCAGCGGGGTCCATTGCCAGGTTTCGACCATGACCAGGGAGGGGATCACCGTTCCGGGATGGAAAACCCATAATTCAGCCGGCAGGCCAAATAAGGACAGGAGATAATTTAACACCCCCAATTGCGGATGAAACATCATGGTCCAGACCAGCGCAATCGCCACTGGTGTGGCCATCATTGGCATGATGAACAGGCCGCGCAAAAATCCCCGCAAGGGAAATTTCTGATGAAAAATTGTCGCCGCGAACGTGCCAAAGATCAGCGGCAGGATGACCGACAGTAACGTATAGGTAATGGTATGGCCGACCGCTTCCACAAAACGCGGATCGGTTGGCAGGCGCAGATAATTGCTTAACCCGACAAAGATGGTCGGTGCGCCGACTTTCCATTCATGCAAGCTCATCCAGATCGTAAACAGCCATGGAAAAATGATAATGCCGGCAATCACCACAAGGGCTGGAATCACAAAAGGCCAATAGGAAGGAACACGCCAGGCTTTTTGGGACGAAGGCGCAGAGGGTTGGAGCTGTGACATATCCGAATTCGATCTCCTCATCCGATCAAAACGTCTTCTGCCCCGGCACAGGTCCGGGGCAGGGAAGTGGAATAGCCAAAAAAGAAACGGACTTAATTAAAGAGCGTCCGTTAGGCTTTTTCGCTGCGCTCCAGAATAGGCCGGAACTGTTCATGCGATTTCTTCAATTCTGCCGCAGGATCTCCCCCCGACAAAGTTGCGGTGACGCCTGCGCCAACGAGATCGCGGAACTCAGCCACGGGAATGATGACTGGTAAACCAAGCTTGCTGATTTTGGCGGAGTCGATCACTGATTGGACCCATTCTTTTGGCAGTTTCACGCCGCTGCGTACCTCTTGATCATTGAGGATCGAGTTACGGAATGGGACACCGCCCCCCGCTTGCAACAGGCGTGCGCCTTGCTTTTTCGAAACGGCCCATTGGCATAGAAGATAGGCTGCCTCTTTGTTTTTGGAGGCGGCGGCAACGCCGATCCCATCGCCATAGGTAGCTGAATATTGGCCCTTTGGTCCGGCTGGAACAACTGTGTAGCCAACTTTGCCAACAATGCGGGACGCGGCAGGATCTTCAAGCGGCGGAGCCCAACCCACGCCATCAAGCCACATCGCAGAGCGTCCTTGTGTGAAGGAAGCCATGGATTCCATCCAGTTAAAACCTGCAACGCCAGGAGGGGCATATTTGGTCAAAAGCTTCTGGTAAAGCTTGGTTGCTTCAACTCCTTCCGGTCCATCGGTCAGGATATCGCCTTTTGCATCCAGGAATTCGCCACCGTAATTAAGAAAGAAATTCGTCCACAAGGTCATATTGGCATTGCGCAGACCGCGGCCGACAAAGCCGAACGTGCCAGCTGCCGGATCGGTGAGTTTTTCTGCCGCCGCAACCATTTCATCAAAGGTCTTGGGAACAGCTACGCCTTTTTTCTCGAACATTTCCTTGTTGTAATAGAGGATGAAATAATCCACCGACCACGGCAAGGACAGCATGCGGCCTTTGTCGTCTTTGGCATATTTCAAACCAGCGGCAGAAAAATCACTTTCCACCAAATCCGGAGCGGTCAGATTCGTGTCTTTCATGAAGCCAGAGAGATCAGCCAGCCAGCCCGCTTTTTCAAATTGACGCTTTTGCACATGGTAGCTCAAATGCACCACATCAAAGCTTGGCTTGCCGGATGCTAATTCGATCACCGCTTTTTGGCGTTGTTGTTGTTCGGGAACCTGTTCGGACTCCACTTCAATGCCGGTCAGATCCGTGAATTCTTTGATATATTTCTGGAAATTGTCGCCGCGCGGACCTTTGGCCAACAGCACTTCGAGTTTCGTGCCGGAATATTTTTTCCATTGCGGATCAGCCCATGAGGACAAGGGGGCAAGACCCATCGCACCTGCGGCCAAGGATCCTTGCAAAACAGTCCGACGTGAGAGTGGTTTTTTTAACATGCAGTTCCTCCAGATTGTGTCCTTGCAAGCCCTGCAAGGAAGCATGATTTTTATGTGGGCAGAATGATAAGCAGGATTGTGTCGCTCTGTCCATAGCATCACGGTGCAGATTAACATGTTAGCGCTTTGTGGGACGGGTCTAGCGGACCGCCTGCGGTTTTACGCGATCATGCTGATGAGATAGGGGAGTCGCGCCTCATGGGAAGGCGTTGAAGCTGCGCGTTTCTCGCAGGGGGCATGCGCAGGCTATGCAGTTGTGCGGGTCCTGATATGGGCTGAAGGGCCTTAACGCGATCCCAAGATCGGGTATTGTCAGGGAAAATGGGACGCTGTGGTGCAGGGGTTGCGGCAGGGTGTTCGAAGCGGCATGTTCAGTTCGATCATGCATAAACAGGGCAGGATGCGTGCGTGATGGGATCGCGGTGGTTCGCGCGGTGGGATGAGTTTGTGCGCAGGCGTTCTTTATTGGCTGCGTCAATATTGCTGATCAGTGCCTATGTGACCTTTACCTTAACCAGCATCTTAGTGCGGGTGGCGGCCGAAGATGTGCCGATCCTAATGATCATTTATATTCGCCAAGTGATCAGCCTGTTGATCATGATGCCGTTTTTTATTCATCAACGGGCTGCGATCATGCGGTCGCGGCATTTTAAACTGCATAGTCTGCGCGGATTGACGGCCATTGGCGGCATGTTTTGCGGGCTGACTTCGGTAACTTATGCGCCCTTAGCTGATGTAACGGCCATTCAAATGTCGGAAGTGTTGTTTACCACTTTGATGGCCGCGAGCTTTTTTGCCGAACAGGTGGATCGGCATCGCTGGATCGCCGTTTTTATTGGCTTTGCCGGTGTTGTGATCATGCTGCGGCCATTTTCCGACGGCTTTAACGCTTTTATGCTGATTGCCTTGGCGGGGGCAGTGTTCAATGCGCTGTCGGTCTTGGTGTTGCGGATTGGTAGTGATCATGACAGCGCGGTGGTGGTGCTGTTTTATCAAGGGATTGTGATTGTCGGCTTGATGAGTGTGCCGGCTTTTTGGTTTTGGCAAGCGGTGAGCTGGCATGGTTTGATGGTGGTGTGTCTGATGAGTGTGTTGCAGGCGCTCGGCCAATGGTTGTTCACACTGGCGGTGCGGGTCGGGCAGGCGTCAGCCTTGGCACCACTCAATTATATCCGCCTGGTGATGATGGCTTTGGTGGGCTGGCTGTTTTATGACGAGCAACCGGGCACATTTACCTTGATCGGTGGGATTTTGATCGTCGGATCGGTCACCTATACGCTGCAACGCAATTCCAAAAGTGTTTTGCGCCCTGATGCAGCGAAATAGCGCTTCTTTTGTTTGGCAGACTGTCGTCAGAGAGCTCTTGCTAAAACGGGGGGAAAAGGCTTAGAGCAATAGGGCCAGTCGGTCGGACGGCCGCGCCGCAAGGCGAGGAAAGTCCGGGCTCCATGGAAAAACGGTGCCGGATAAC
>CAWUMW010000183.1:0-4824 GCA_963923415.1 uncultured Hyphomicrobiales bacterium
CACGGCTGACCTATCCCAATCAGCGTCACCACCCACAAGCCGATCTGATCGCCCGCCAAATGCAGGCGGGGTCAAGCCTGCTGGCCCTGACCTTAAAAGGCGGCAAGCCCGCTGCCTACCGCTTTCTCAATGCGCTGCGGCTGATCCGCATCTCCAATAATTTGGGAGATGCCAAAAGCCTGATCACCCATCCCGCAACCACCACCCATCAACGCTTTACGCCCGAACAGCGCCAAGACATGCAGGTCACCGATGGATTGGTGCGCTTATCGGTTGGGCTTGAACATCCCAATGACCTGATTGCCGACCTGTTTCAGGCCCTGGATCAGGTTTGAGGGGCGCCGTCCACCGACCCTTGGACAGCTCTTAAACCCGATAGGCATTCCCACGGATTGCGCCATCTGTGTGATTTATTTGCATTAAACAGCGTTTTAGAATAATTATAGCTGATCGACTGGCCGGACTGCTGAGCTACTTTTCTTTTGAACGGACGCTTCAGATTCTTGCTTTTTCGACTAACCAGCAGGAATCATTCATGAATTCTGCACTGAAGCGCTACGATTGAGAAAGGATTGTGCCATGGAATCGGGTACAGTGAAATGGTTCAATGAACAAAAGGGTTATGGATTCATCCAACCCGAAAATGGCGGTAAGGACGTTTTCGTTCATATTTCCGCTGTCGAACGTGCAGGTCTGCGCGGTTTGAAGGACGGACAAAAAATCGGTTACGAACTCGAAGCTGATCGTCGCACCGGCCGCCAGTCCGCTGTGAATCTGCAAGTATCGTAAAACGATATTGGTTGCTCGGTCTCCTGAGGAGGCCGACAGCTTCACTCTTGAAAAGCGCATCTCTTGAATCAAGAGGTGCGCTTTTTTTATGAAAAAAGCTGATCGCCACACCGCGTGAAGACAAGCCAAAAGACAAAACAACAAGGGTGAGTGGAAAGAAGAGTTGGCGCCCTATCCGCGAGGAAAAGACGCAACCGTGGCTTTGGCTCCGTGGCGGATCAATTGATCCAAAGCACGCGTAACCGCCTCAACAAAGACAGGCTGATGAGGCAGGTCTTTGCCAAAAATGGCCTCGACTCCCAATAAAGCAGGAACCAAAGCCTGAGCCTGCATGCCCGCCTGATCAGTCCTGCGACGCAAATCAGCCGCGAATGGATCACGCACATCAATGGGCTGTCCTTGCTCATCCACGCCTGTGACATAGCGCATCCAACCCGCGACCGCTAAAGCCAAACGATCAATCGGAGCGTGAACCGCCAAGCGCTCGCGAATCGTCGACAGCAAGCGCTGCGGTAATTTTTGTGATCCGTCCATCGCAATCTGCCAGGTGCGATGACGCAAAGAGCGATTACGAAACCGATTGAGCAAAGACCGCCGATAGGCTGCGACATCCGCCCCCTGCGGCAAGGTTAAAACCGGCGTCACATCATGAACCATTAAATTGTCAATCAAAGCGGCCAAATGCGGATCCGCCATCGCATCGGCGACGGTTTCATATCCCGACAAATAACCCAAATAAGCCAAAGTAGAATGACTGCCGTTCAACAAACGTAATTTCATGGTTTCATAGGGCAAGACATCACGCACAAGCTCTGCCCCAAAAGCCCCCCAATCCGGTCGCCCTTGCGGAAAATGATCTTCGATCACCCATTGCGTGAATGGCTCGGTCATGATCGGCCAACGATCCATCACGCCCAAAGCCTCAGCAACCCATAAACGATCATCATCGGTGGTTGCCGGTACAATTCGATCCACCATCGTTGAAGGAAAGGCGACCTCTTGAGCAATGAAGTGAGCGAGATCTTTATGCGCCAATTGCGTGAATTGCTCCATCACCCTGCGCACCGTATGGCCGTTGGCTGGCAAATTGTCACAGGTCAAAACTGTAAAGGGAGCGAGGCCCTGCCGCCGCCGTTCGATCAAAGCGGCCACCATCAATCCAACCACCGAGCGAGGTTTATCCGGATGAGCGAGATCATGGATAATATCAGGATGCGATTCATTCAGCGTGCCGCTGGCAGGATCATGGCAATAGCCTTTTTCCGTGACAGTCAACGAAACAATTTTTACGCTCTCTTGTGCTAAGGCGGCGATCAAAGCGGCAGGATTTTCGGGTGCAACAAACATATCCGTCAAAGCGCCGATCACATGAAAATCCGTGTGATCCGTATCACGAACAGCCACCGTATAAAGACCGTCTTGCGGAGTCAAAGCATCCCGAGTATCTGCGGCACGCAAACTCGCACCCGCTATGCCCCATCGATGATCCCCTGCTGCAAGAACCTGCTCGGTATAAAATGCCTGATGCGCGCGATGAAACGCACCCAAGCCCAAATGCACGATGCCCGTCTGGATCTGCGCGCGATCATAGGCGGGACGATGCACCTGTGCGGGCAGATTTTTAAGACTTTGCTGTGATAAAATGGGACCTTGAAACGTGCTCATCATGCTTGCTCCACCGCAACCATAATGCCGCGTAATTCGCCAAGCCCTTTCAATCGGCCGATCGCGGCATAGCCCGGTGTCACCGACTTGTTCAAATCATCCAGCATGCGATGACCATGATCAGGCCGAAATGGAATTTTTGCGTCAGCCCCGCGTGTCGCATTAACTGCCATCAAGGCTTTGATGACCCCAACCATATCGACATCGCCATCCAGATGATCCGATTCAAAAAACGATCCATCGGGTTCGCGCAAGGTGGCCCGCAAATGGACGAAATGAATGCGATCTGAAAATTGCTGAACCATCGCCACCAAATCATTATCCGCCCGAACGCCAAGCGAACCGGTGCAATAGCACATGCCATTGGCCGGGCTTTTAACGGCATCAAAAATCGCTTGATAGTCTTGGGCCGTTGAAGCAATGCGCGGCAAACCGAACAAAGGACGCGGAGGGTCATCAGGATGCAGCGTTAACGTCACACCCAAATTTTCGGCAACCGGTGTGACCGCTTCGAGAAATTCAACCAGATGCTGACGCAAACGCACGGCATCAATATCGCGATAGGTTTCAAGCCGCGCCCGAAAGGCTGGAATCGACAAAGGATCCGTGGTTGAGCCTGGCAACGCGCTGGCAATATTGACAATCAATGTCTCGATATCAGCTGGCGTCATGGCTTTATATAAATCTTTGGCACGCGCGATGCGGGCTGCATCATAATCAGCTTCCGCATGCGGGCGTTCGAGAATAAAGAGATCAAAGGCTGCAAACCGATCTGCATCAAAACGCATAGCCGTTGCCCCGGTTGGCAAAGGCCAATCAATATCGGTTCGGCACCAATCAACCACCGGCATAAAATTATAACAAATGGTTTTGATCCCATGCGCGGCGACCGCCTGCATACTCTCAATCCAACCGCTGATGGATTGTTTGGCACCTTTCCCCAATCGACGAACATCATCGGGGATCGGAATACTTTCAACAATCGTCCAATGCAGGGGCGTACGATGTCCATTGTCTTGCTCGATCATCGCTTTGCGGTCTGCCACCGCTTCTTTGGTCCAGACTTGACCGGGCTTGAACTGATGCAAAGCACTGACGATTTCATGCGCTCCGGCTTGACGCACGTGATCAAGCGCGACCGGATCTTGCGGGCCAAACCAGCGCCAAGATTGGCGCATTCTGTTATTGGTCTGTTTATTCTGAGCTGTCACCACGTCTCACACTCCTGCTGTGCGTTTGATCGCGTTATAATTTATAAGCGGCTTTGACCAACCGATAGGTTAAGTCATGCGCGATTTCATTGGCCTCATCTTCATCAAGGCGGTGATCGGCCACAAGTTCAGCCAGAAAAGACGCATCAACACGACGCGCCACATCATGCCGGGCAGGGATCGATGGAAAGGCGCGCGTATCATCGTTAAAGCCAACGGTATTATAGAAACCGGCTGTTTCAATCGCCTGTTCACGGAAGCGTTTCATGCCTTCGACAGAATCAAAGAACCACCAAGGTGGTCCCAAACGCAAACACGGATAATGTCCCGCCAGAGGAGCTAATTCGCGTGAATAGGCGGTTTCATCCAACGTGAATAAAATAATGGTCAAATCCCGCTCATTGCCAAAGCGATCCAACAATGGTTTCAAAGCCTGCACATAATTGGTGGCAGAGGGAATATCCGCGCCCATATCCCGCCCAAATTTTTCCATGATCATCTGATTATGATTGCGCACCGAACCGGGATGAATTTGCATCACCAAACCGTCATCAAGAGACATGCGGGCCATCTCGGTCAACATTTGCGCGCGAAATAATTCAGCTTCCGCTGCTGATACGGGCCCTTGATAGACACGCTGATAAAGGGCTTCAGCCTCTATGGTGCTCAGATCAGCCGTAGCGGCACTGGGATGTCCATGATCACTTGAGGTCGCCCCAAAGGATTTAAAATAAACCCGCCGATTGCGATGAGCCTCCAGATAGCCCGACCATGTGGCTGTGTCACATCCTGTCAGCACTGCCAATTGCCGCAGATTATCATGGAAGCCATGAAAATCAGGATCAACAACCGGATCCGGTCGATAGGCTGTTATCACCCGCCCGGTCCATCCGCTGGCTTTAAGAGCCTGATGATGAGGCAACACATCCAAGGGACTTTCCGTTGTGGCAATGACCTCGATGTTGAAACGTTCAAATAATGCGCGCGGTAGAAAGGCAGGCTTAACGAGACAGGCCGCAATATGATCATAATAAGCATCAGCATTGTCTGGGCCGAGACGCTCTTCAAAACCAAATAGCGTGGCAAATGTATGATCCAACCAGCTACGCGTTGGTGTGCCACGAAACAAATGATAGTGATCCGCGAAGCGCCGCCAAAT
>CAWUMW010000184.1:0-4761 GCA_963923415.1 uncultured Hyphomicrobiales bacterium
AGTCCGCATCTGACCTTATGGATCGGCAACCAATTGATTGCGCCCCTGTTTCCTGTAGGCTTGGCCATTCCATTGTGCCGGGACTTAGAGGTTGGAGAGCGCCATGCCATTTTTATTTCGATTGCTCTGTAGTTTTCATCTTGTCTGGTTTTTAAGTGTTGCCGCTTATGCGGCGGATTTTCCTGCTCCAAAGGCGGGGGTTTATATCGCGCCTACATTGACCTTCCATACGGGTGAGGTTTTGGCATCTGTTAAGTTGGCTTATAAAACCTTGGGTGATCCTAAAAATCCGGCCGTTCTGGTAATTCACGGCACAGCGGGTACAGCGCAAAGCCTGCTGAGTGAAGGCTTTGGCGGGCAGTTGTTTGGAAAAGGCCAGCCGCTTGATGCAGAGAAGTATTTTATCATTCTTCCTGATGCCTTGGGGACCGGACAGTCGACAAAACCTTCGGATGGATTAAAGGCAAAATTTCCAGTCTATAATTATAACGATATGGTTGATGCCCAATATCGGCTTGTGACAGAAGGTTTGGGGATCAAGCATTTGCGTCTTGTGACAGGCAATTCAATGGGCGGCATGCATGCGTGGATATGGGGTGTGCGCTATCCCGCAATGATGGATGCGATTGTTCCTTTGGCCTCACAACCAACAGCCATGGCGAGTCGCAATTGGATGATGCGTCGCTTGATGATTGACATGATCAAGGCTGATCCTGACTATCAAGGAGGCAATTATACCACCCAACCTAAATCCACGCGGTTGGCCAATTTGTTTTACGCAACAGGCACTAATGGTGGGGATCTGGGATGGCAAGCCCAAGCGCCGACGCGTCAGGCCGCAGATGCATTGGTAGATAAAGCTTTGGCGGGCCCGCCGCCAATCGACACCAATGATTTTATTGGCCAGTGGTATGCATCCTTTGATTATGATGTCTCCTCGCAGCTTGGCATGATCACCGCACGTGTTTTGGCCATTAATTCTGCGGATGATGAGCGCAATCCGCTCTCCAGTGGCTTGCTGGTTAAGAGTATCAAGGCGATTAAAGGCGCTAAGCTTTACATCATTCCTGCCAGTGCAGAAACACGAGGGCATGGCACAACCGGGAATCTCGCCAGGCTCTGGGCGCCCGAACTCAAGAAATTCATGGCAGGTCTTCAAAAACCCGCGATGTCACGCTAAGAATTTTTGATAGTCTGCATAATACAAATCATCGGAGGAACGATTTATGGCTGAAACAATTGGGTTTATTGGTGTGGGCCTGATGGGGCACGGCATGGCCAAAAACATTGTCGAAAAAGGATATGCGCTGACCGTGATGGGTCATAAAAACCGCGCGCCGATTGAGGATTTAAAAAAGCGCGGCGCTCACGAAGCCGTCACGCCTAAGGCATTGGCTGAAGCGTCTTCGATTGTTTTTTTATGTGTCACGGGATCGCGGCAAGTTGAAGCGGTGATCCGCGGCCCCGATGGTTTGGCGGCTGGATTAAAACAAGGGTCGATCATTGTTGATTGTTCCACATCCGATCCCACATCAACCATGGCTCTGGCTGCTGAGTTGGCATCGCATGGTATTATTTTGGTAGATGCGCCGCTTTCCCGCACCCCGAAAGAAGCGTGGGAGGGGCAACTTGATACGATGGTCGGTTGTAGCGAAGCGGTATTTACGCGTCTCAAGCCAGTTCTCGATACATGGGCGGGGCGTGTCATTCATATTGGCGGCACCGGTGATGGGCATCGCATGAAATTGCTCAATAATTTTGTGTCTATGGGCTATGCTGCGCTCTATGCAGAAGCATTGAGCTTGGCGCAGAAGGTCGGGATTACACCGCAGCGGTTTGACAGTGTGGTGCGGGGCGGCCGGATGGATTGTGGTTTTTATCAAACCTTCATGAAATATGTGCTGGAACGTGATCGGGATGCGCATAAATTCACGCTTCAAAATGCATTAAAAGATATGACCTATCTTGAATCGATGGCCAATGATGCGGGCATTATGAATCCAATGGGCAATGCTGTTAAAAATAGTTTTGCGCGCCCTGTTCATGCAGGCCATGCTCAAGATTATGTGCCCATGCTCTCAGATCATGTGGCAGCATCAAATGCGGTGTCCTTGGTTGAGAAGAATTAAGGCGAAAGCCGGGCTTTGACAAATAACTACAATAGGGCCAGAAAATTAGACTCATAAAGTCTTTGTTTGGCCTTATTGTTGCTTTGTTAGGTTTTGGCCAATTTCACTTAAGGCGATCACGAGCGGGTGTTCAAGAACACGTTCTTCTAAATTATTGCCGGGGCCTTTGCGGTCAACCACCACAAACCGACTGGGCTTGAAGACCAGCAACGGTGCGTGCCAAACATTGCGGGCATAGTTGACACCTTGCACACCGCTGGCTTGAAAACAGCGATAGCTTTCACGGTGTTGTGGATCGGTGCAGACCACAACCAACCAGGGGTCGATTTGCAGCGGATAAAAGGCTTGCGAGCCTAACGGATGGCGCTCCATCAACTCAATGACGATGGGATCAGGGCGTGGTTTGGCTTCAAAAATTGAAAATTTAACTGCGCCGTCTTCACGCACATCAAGCGCACATAAATCATCATAGCGCTCGGCAAAGCCATTATTAATGGTAAAATGCGTTGCGCCCTTCATCTCGATAACCTCCCCAAAAGGTTCGAATGCGGTCTGGGTGAGGGGTTCAATTTTCATGAAGGGTCACTCTATTACTTGAGAGGGGAGGCAGGCAGGATCGATGCTTTAGCGCAATCGCAGCGCCGCATGACGATTGACATCTTTATAAAGTAAATAACGAAACCGCCCCGGTCCACCCGCATAACAGGCTTGCGGACAAAAGGCCCGCAACCACATAAAATCCCCGGCTTCCACCTCAACCCAATCCGCATTCAAACGGTAGACGGCCTTGCCTTCTAAAACATAAAGACCATGTTCCATGACATGGGTTTCTAAAAAAGGAATGACCCCACCGGGTTCGAAATTAACAATATTGACATGCATGTCATGGCGCAGGTCGGTCGGATGGACAAAGCGGGTTGTGCTCCATACCCCTTTGGTATCGGGCATGGAAACGGTTTCGGCTTGGCTTTCATGGGTGACAAAGGCGTCTGGCTGGCCGAGCCCGGGGGCTGGTTCATAGGCTTTTCGAATCCAATGAAAACGGCACGGATCAGCTTCTTTATTGTGCAACTGCCACACCGCCCCAGCGGGTAGATAGGCATAAGAGCCAGGGACTAAAGCATGGGTCTTTCCGTTCAGCGTCAGCCTGCATCCGCCGTCCACGACAAACAACACCGCCTCCGCATGCGGGTCTGTTTCTGGCGCGTTCGACCCGCCATCATGCGCCACTTCCATAATATAATGAGAAAAGGTTTCGGCGAACCCTGATAAAGGCCGCGCAATAATCCATAGCCGTGTTTTCTCCCAGCCCGGCAGAAAGCTTGTCACAATATCCATCATGACCCCTTTGGGGATCACAGCATAGGCGGTGGTAAAAATCGCCCGGCCCGTCAAAAGTTGCGATTGTGGGGGCAGTCCGCCATGCGGCGCGTAATAAGATGGTTCAGTGGCGGATGTCATGCACGCGCTCCAATCGGGTCAAATAGGGGCAAAACCGATGGATTTCGCCTCTTTCAAGAGATTATTTCGATTAAATCACATCTTCATGAGGCTACGCTATTGAATTTTTTGATGCGGCGCAGTGGCGTTTCAGCTCTGTCTCCGCGGAAGACCGTGGATCATCCACCTTTAGAAGTTTCAGAGGCAAACGGGTGCACTGCATGGACGATGCTTGTTTTGGCTGGCATGGTATGGGACTTTGACTGCGAAAGACTGAGATCTGATTTCCCCTAATAGACCCTGATTGAGGAGGCCCACCCATGTTAGATCATAACGCCCTGCAATCGGCCTCCGATCTGTTATATGCGCAGTGGATGGCCTTGGGCCGGATTGATCATTTGCCTGCCGCGTGCAGGCCCTCCACGCGCGCCGAGGGCTATGCGATTCAAGCTTTGTTGGAGCAGCGCAGTGCCGCTCCGCTCTATGGTTGGAAAATTGCCGCAACCAGTGCGGCAGGTCAGGCCCATATTGGCGTCAAGGGCCCGATGGCGGGACGCATTTTGCGTGAAAGAGTGGTGGAACCGGGGACGGCAATTTCCTTGCAGGGCAATTTGATGCGGGTGGCCGAACTTGAATTTGCGTTTTTGATGGGCCAAGACCTCACCCCACGCGCGGCCCCGTATGAAAGAGCGGAAGTCTGCGCAGCGGTTGCTAGTCTGCATCCGGCGATTGAAATCCCTGATTCCCGTTATCATGATTTTGTTGCGGCGGGAGAAGCGCAACTCATCGCCGATAATGCCTGTGCGCATTTATTTTTGTTGGGTGCACCATGCTCCGTTGATTGGGCCCAATTTGATCTTGCGACCTATCCGGTTCATGCCACGCATCATCAAAAAGCAGGCACGACCGCTCTGACAGGATCAGGGGCGAATGTGTTAGGGGATCCGGTGGTTGCGTTGACATGGATCGCGAATGAACTGTCTTCGCTTGGCCTCACGCTTCAAAAAGGACAGGTCGTGACAACAGGCACCTGTCTGACCCCTGTTGTGGTCGCGCCCGGAGAGGCCTTGCATGCAGATTATGGACCGATTGGGCGCATCAGCGCCAGTTTTGTATAAGAGTTAGGGGTGGTTTTGCAATAAAGGATTGGTTCTGTTCAAATGGATCGCCATGATTTTAGCGGCTTCGTCAG
>CAWUMW010000185.1:0-4758 GCA_963923415.1 uncultured Hyphomicrobiales bacterium
CTTAAACGAGGGCGCAACGAAAATCTTTTGCACCGATGCCTCGAAGATACGCCTCATGACAGCTATTTGCATTATCAATTGGGCAAAGAAATGGAGGTGGATGCGCATTTTACCGCCGCCATCACCCATTATCAAAATGCTTTTCAATATTTAAAAGATCCCTTTGAAAATTGGCAGCGTGATCTTGTCATTCGCGCGCTCTTTTGTTTGAAAAAAGTTCAAGCCTTTGAAGAGGCTATTGATCTGGCAGCCCGCTGGAAAGAGGAACTTGCGGACATGCCCGATTTTCATTTTGTGTTGGGTGATATCTATCTTGATCGCGCTTTGGCGCAACCTACTCAAGCCAATCGTTTTTTACCCTTGATTGAAACCCATTGGCTGCAATGTCTGGAGATTGGTGAACGCCCTGATCTCGACGGATGTGTGAAAGGACGCGGCAGCACATTAGCGGCTCATAACTTATATGTATTTTATGAAAGCATGGGGCTAACGGATAAAGCCGCGCATTATAAAAGCCTGATCCATCACGCCCCCTCAACCTGATAAGCCAACTCATAAGCTGACAAGATCGCTTCACTGGCTTTGCCAGCCTTGGCGGCATCCCCAATCACACTCACCCGCACCCCATCTTGGATTGCATGCCGTCCCTTTTGGCCGGTTGCTTGCCGCAATGTGTAATAAAAAAAGTGTCGTAATCTAGGATGGGTGAAAAGGGCACGCAAGATTGTCTTTTTAAAAAACCCTTGGCGTAAAAGATAAGTCCCAAAATCCTCTAATCCAAAAGGCAAGCGAGCGCCCGTTGCCAGGACCACCCAATCATAATCCCGCCAGCCGTTTTGTAACGCTGCATCTGGATCCGTTAACGGATTAAGGCCTGTTTTAATCTCAACGCCCTTATCAACACAGATTTGCTGCATCGCTGAACGATAGGCCAAAAACGTATCCGGGCGCGCTTCAACCGTTTGAAACAGCGGCGCCCATCCTGTCATCAGAAAATGACCGCCCGTTTCTTGATGCTGTTCATAGAGTGTCACGTGATTGTGATCAGCCATCAAAGATGCAAATGTTAGACCTGCTGGCCCCGCACCAATGACCGCAATCTTTTGCCCCGTAGCCGCCAATGGGCGCCCAGCATAGCGTGTTTCGCGGCCAGTTTGCGGATTCACCAAACAATGAAGCTTGTGTCCATCGCGCATCCCATCGACACAGAAATTACAGGCCAGACAAGGACGCGGTGTTTTCCCCTCGCTGGCTTTGGTGACCCAATCCGGATCAGCCAATAAAGGCCGTCCAAGCGCAACAAAATCAGCCTCACCCGCCTCGATAACCGCTTCGGCATCCGCAGGCCGACCATAACGCCCAACCGTAATGACCGGTATCGAAAGTTTCTCTTTGATCATGCGGGCATAGGCTCTAAACGGCGTGGGCGGCGTGGCCATCGGGGGAATCATAATCGCCGCACTGGGTTGGGAGCGGTAATGTCCGGCTGTCACATGGATCGCATCAGCCCCTGCCGCCTCTATCCATTGGGCGATCTCAACCGCTTCATCCGGCGTGATCCCCCCGTCAAAAAAATCATGGGCATTCATGCGCACTACAACGGCCATATCGGGTACTGCGTCTTTAACCTGCCGCACAATTTCTAAAATAAAGCGGGCCCTGTTTTCCAAACTCCCGCCATAAAGATCCGTGCGGATATTTTCAACATGCGATAAAAATTGCGAGAGCAAATAGCCATGCGCGGCATGAATTTCAACAGCATCAAATCCAGCCTGTTGGGCGCGTCGTGCGGCCGCAGCAAAACTTAATTGCGTTTGCAAAATCCGCTCTTGCGTCATGGCTTGCGGCCACACATCCTCCGTATGGCCTTCATGCACGCTATGGAGCACACGCGAAGGGGCAATCGGTTCATGCTGGCAAATATCCTTGCGCGTATGACCGCCCCCATGTCCAAGTTGAATAGAGGCGAGCGCGCCTTCAGCATGAATGAGGGATGTAAGCTGCCGCAATCCGTCCAGATAGATGTCTTCATCAAGACCTAATTCATGGTGGCGATGACGACCCACACGCTCAGGCCCTGCCATTTCGACGGTGATCAAACCGACACCCCCGCGGGCGCGGGCCTGATAATAAGCCAGACTGGCCGGTGTCACAAAACCACGTGCATCCGCTTGACGCGTTGTCATCGGCGCCATAATCAACCGATTGCGGAGCGTTAAAGGACCAAGACGGGCGGGCTGATATAACCTATGTGGATTAGCCATTCCACAATCCACCTGTCACATTGACCACTTCACCTGTCATATAAGAGGCCTGATCAGACAACAAAAAGGCTACGCAATGGGCAATATCTTGTGGTACGCCTGCACGCCGCAACGGTATGCTTTTGGCTCGATCATCAGCCATCGGCAAGCCGCGCTCTTTCATATAGTCTTCCGCCTCATCGCGCATCACGGTGTTAACAATCAAGCCCGGCGCAACCGCATTAACGCGGATCCCGTGCGGACCCAATTCAAGAGCCAAAGTTTGCGTTAAAGCAACAATCGCAAATTTTGTTGCGCAATAAGCCCCATAACCCGGATGCCCCGATTTTCCCATCCAGGATGATAGGTTAACCACTGCCCCATGTCCCCGCTCAACCATATGCGGCACAATGGCCCGTGTGACATGGAAACTTCCATCAACATTCACGCTAAATAAATCACGCCAATCCGCTTCATCCATGCTGAGCAAAGTACCCATCCGGCAAATGCCCGCATTATTGACAAGCCCATCACAGCCCCCCAGCTGTGTAAGAATCCGCTCCCCGGCGCGCTTGACTTGATCGGGCTTGGTAATATCACAAGCCTCTACAGTGACGTTCCGACCCATCGCACTAATCTCGGTGGCTAATTGCTGAGCGGCAGTCACATCAAGCTCTAACAATCCAAGATCACACCCGCGCTGCGCCAAAGTCAGCGCTATAGCGCGACCAATTCCATGCGCGGCTCCTGTGATGACGATTTTGCGTCCCACCATATCCTGCATCGTAATTCCCTTTCTCATCAAATAAAATTTAGCCGCGTTTCAACGTGCGCTGTTTTCTTACCGTGCCGTCCAGCCGCCATCCGCAAATAAAATGGTCCCTGTGCAAAAGGAGGAGTCTGCACTTGCTAAAAACAAAATCGCTTGCGCGATTTCAACGGGTTTACCGAGCCTGTTCATCGGTTGCCGCGCTTCAAGTGCCGTGCGTAAGGCTTTGGGATCCGCCGCTTTGGCAAAAATTTCATCAAAATAAGGCGATTCAATTGTGCCCGGTCCAACCGCATTAATGCGAATATTGCTATGCACATGATCCAAAGCCATTGCACGCGTGAGCGCACCAACCGCACCTTTTGAGGCCACATAGGCGGCACGATTGGTAATGCCAACACGCGCCACCGTCGAAGCCGTATTGACAATCACACCCCCACCTTGTTTTTCCATCACCGGAATAGCGTATTTACACCCTAAATAAACACCGTTGACATTGACTGCCATCAACGCATTCCAATCGTCTTCCGATGTATCGACAACTGTTCCCGCAATTCCATAACCCGCATTATTGACCAAAATATCGAGGCGGCCATTCTGACTGACCACTTGATCAATCATCTGCTTAATCTCTTGCGCTTGTGTTACATCCACACAAAGCGCCTCTGCCTTGCCCCCTGTTGCGGTGATGGCAGCTGCGACAGCCTGCGCCGCTCCGCCTTGCTTATCCACCACCCACACTGTTGCGCCTTCCTTGGCAAAAAGAAGGCAGGTTTCACGACCGATTCCAGATCCACCACCCGTCACAATAGCGATTTTGTTTTCAAACCTCATAGCGTCTCTCCTTACGGTCATGCTCATTATAAAAACTGACAGGGTGAAAAATATTGTTTCAATGTCGCCAAAACACTTTTTGCAACAATGCGTGAACTTTTAGGGTTACGCAGCGAGGGAGTATTGGCGAGCGTGATGCGCATCGTGCCATGATCTGACGTGACATGAATGTGATGCTCATTGCCATTCAAGGCCGGATCTGCACACACCACAACCCGTGTCTTTTGTAGTCCTATGCCAGCCAAAGCCAAAGTTGCAGCCACATTTAAATTGGAAGGATAGAGCTTTGCCGCTTCTCCAGCATCCCCTTCAAACAATTGAACCGGCTGATCGATCTTTCCGGGATCATAACCCAAAGCGATTAATTCATTCGTCCAGGCTTCAACCGGCTTACGCGATTCATAAGTAATTTGGACATCCTGCGCAAAACAACAGGCGCGAATATAATCTAACCCCCCAATGGCACCTGAGGGCAAAATCAATCGCCCGCAACCTTGTTGTGCCTGTGCAAGGAGTTCAGCACATACGATCTCATCATGCAAAGCCCCTACCGAGGTCACAATCACCGAACGCCCTTGTGCAAGACAAGTCGGCACATAGGCTCGCACCGCTTGATGACCTGCGGCCTCAACAATCACCTCAGGCTGCCACGCCAACAGCGCTTCGAGAGACGCCACACCGTAATGCGTTGCGCTCTCATGTGCTGGCGTTGAGCGATGAAAAACAGCCAAGGGCGCCGCTGGCCACTCGGCTTCAAGATGCGCAATCACATCTTGCGCAATCGCCCCATAGCCAATCACTGCGATGCGCTGTCTATCCATCATAGGAATCCATGAATGCATCGACGCTGTGAAGCGTGTCCTCTAACCGCGTCAGTGGAAAAAAATGCCCCCCTGAGTCAAGTTGCCGAAA
>CAWUMW010000186.1:0-4712 GCA_963923415.1 uncultured Hyphomicrobiales bacterium
AGTTGCTGTACCGTAATGGTCGGGGAATTATTCTTACGGACGCGGGCAAGCTGCTTGATGGCTATGCGCGCCGGATCCTTGATCTGGTTACCACCACCCAGAATGAAGTCCGCGCCTTGGGGGATACGCCGATTGGCCGCGTGATCATTGGTTTGCCGCCCTCAGTGGGACGGGTCTTGACCTTGCCCTTGGTGCGGCAGTTTCGCATGGCCTTTCCCAAAATGAATTTAAAAGTGGTGGAGGGCCATAGCGGGCATGTGCTCGAATGGTTGTCGTCAGGCAAAATTGATGTGGCGGTTCTCTATAGCGCACCCAAATCCGCTATGATGGTGGCGGAGCCTTTGGTGGAGGAAAATCTCTATTTAATCGGAAGTCCGACGGGGGCGGGGCGTCCGCGTGGCACCTCTGTCTCGCTGGCTGATCTGGTGCGCCTGCCGTTGGTGATGGCCAGTCAACCGCATGGCATGCGTGTGCTGCTTGAGCGGCATTGTGCAGAAGCGGGTGTCACGCTTAACGTTGAATGCGAGATCGATGCTATGCCAGCGGTGATCGATTTGGTGGAGGCGGGGGTGGGCTTTACGGTGCTGCCTTATGCGCCGGTTCATGCTTTGATCAAGGCAGGGCGCTTGAAGCTTTGGTCGATCGATAATCCACCCATCAAACGTCATCTTTTACTGGTGACGTCAACCCAACGTCCGATGACCTTAGGCACACGCCATTTGGCCCGCATGGTGCGCACACAGGTCAAAGATTTGGTTGCGGAGGGATTATGGTCTCCCTCCTGAGTTCTGCTCTTTTGTTGCATCCCTCACCGTGAAGGATTTTAAGATGCGTCTGTCTTTAGAAACAGCTTCAACACTGATCAAAAGCGTGATGGCGAAATATGGCCATAATGCAGAGGAGGCAGCAGAGATTGCGCGGCATTTGATGGATTGCGAAGTGCGCGGACTCTCTTATGGCGGATTGGCACGTGTGTTGAGCATTGTGGATCGGTTTAACAAAATTGGTGCCAAGCGCGAGCCGATCCGCCTCGTCAAGCAATCGCCTGTTTCAGCGGTTTTAGATGGGGGCGATCAGATTGGTTATTTGGTGGCAGACAAAGCGACCAAATTGGCCATTGAAAAAGCCAAGCAATCGGGGTTGTCGATCGTCTCGGCCAATCGCACTTGGTATACGGGGATGCTTTCTTATTATGCCGAGCAGGCAGCAGAGCAGAATTTAGTCAGTATCATTGCGTCCAATGCATCGCCTTGGGTTGCCCCCTATGGGGGCAGTGAGGGCCGGTTTGGAACCAATCCGATCTGTTATGGTTTTCCCAGTGATGGAGAGCCGGTGATTTGGGATATTGGAACCTCAGCGATCATCCATGCTGAAGTCACGCTGCATAAGCGGTTAAACCAACCTCTCAAGCCCGGTTTGGCCTTTGATGCGCAGGGCGCACCAACCACTGATCCTGCTCAAGCCTTGCAAGGGTGTTTTGCGCCATGGGGTGGTCCCAAAGGATCGGGGCTGGCGATTGTCGTGCAATTGATGGGGGCACTGGCAGGAGGCCCTGTGATTCCGCCTGAGCTTGCGGAATTTGGTTTTGTGATCATTGCCCTTGATCCAGATTTATTAGGCAGTACGGAGGCCTTCAAAGCCAAAGTTGCCGATTACGCTGAGACGGTCCGCAAGACACGCCCCATTGATCCGCATGATCCTGTGCGGATGCCGTTTGATCGTTCGCGGGAGATGCGCAAGCACCGACAGGCTGAAGGGTCAATTGAGGTTGAACCCCACATTTATCAAGCGCTCGAAGCCGTTCTGGCAGATACCAGTTCCCATTAAGATGAGACGTGAAGGAGAGCGCCATGAAGAGCCACGCCAACGCAGCGCAGATTGAGCCGTTTGAATTATTCGCATTGCGCTATGCGCATCATGGCGGGCGCAAGGCGTCGGATAATTTTATTGGCGGCGATCCGCATGAGAGCGCCTCACCGCTCGATTATTATGTGTGGGTTGCCAAGCGCTCAGACCGTGCCTTTTTGATTGATACGGGTTTTGGACCGCAAGCAGCGAGCCAGCGCAAGCGTGATCTCTTGCATAGGCCCGCCGATGCCATTCAATTGCTTGGTCTTAATCCGGCAACGCTTGATGATATTATTCTCACGCATCTTCACTATGATCATGCGGGCACGCTGAATGATTTTGCTAAGGCGCGCTTTCATGTCCAGGATGGCGAGGCGGCTTATGCAACAGGGCGTTGCATGTGCCATGATGTGTTGCGTCATCCTTTCGATGTTGAAGATATCGTGTCTTATGTGCGCCATCTTTATGCCGGGCGGGTTTGCTTTCATGACGGGGTGGAGGAATTGGCAACCGGGCTCACCCTGCATCGGGTCGGTGGACATTCTGCCGGATTGCAGGTTGTGCGCGTATGGACCAAGCGGGGTTGGGTGGTGATTGCATCCGATGCAGCGCATCTTTACGCGAATATGTCACGCAAATTACCGTTCCCGGCGGTTTATCATGTGGGGGAAATGATGGAAGGGCATCGCTTGGTTCATCAATTGGCCTCTTCCGCGGACCATGTGATCCCCGGACATGATCCGTTGGTCATGGCGCTTTATCCTGCGCCGGCCCCCGAGCTTGAAGGCCGTGTGGTCCGCTTGGATGTTGCGCCCAAAACAGCGGGATAGGTTTAACAGTGTGAAGGGTTTAAATAATCCGAATGGAGAGGTCGGGTAATTTTTCAATTGAGCAGATCACGACATCAGATTTCACCACAGGCCCCACATTTTCTGGTGTGCCGGAATAAATGATATCGCCCGGCATCAATTCAAAAGCTTCTGAGAGTTTTGAAATTTGTTCGGCCACACTCCAGATCATATAAGAGAGATCCGCTTTTTGTTTAACGATGCCATTGACGGTTAATTGAATGGCGCCTTTTTGAAAATGGCCGACGGTTTCAACACGGTGGATTGGCCCAATCGGGGCAGAGTGATCAAAGGATTTGCCGATTTCCCATGGCTTCTTTTCATCCCCCATCGCGCGTTGCAAATCACGCCGGGTCATATCAAGGCCCACCGCATAGCCATAAACATGCTCAAGCGCGGTGGCGGATGAAATATTTCTTCCTCCAGATTTTAATGCGGCAACCAGCTCCACTTCGTAATGATAATTTTTAGTCAGGGTCGGATAAGGATGATCAGCGATTTCTCCAACTTTTATAGTTTGGATGGCGTCGGTTGGTTTTTGAAAGAAAAAGGGCGGTTCGCGTGTTGGATCAGAGCCCATTTCGCGGGCATGGGCCGCATAATTGCGGCCGATGCAATAAATCCGCCGCACCGGAAAGACGCTATCTGAGCCTTGGATCGGGATATAAGCTGGCTTGAGCGCAAAAATAGGTTTAGGGAGGGATTGGGCTTGAGCCTCTAGCGAAGGCGCTGCCCATGCGGCGATGGAAAACCCACCGGCTGCTTTCATCAGATCGCGTCTTGACTTGGTCATCAACCCCTCCATTTGATGGGTGTCTTGGTTAAAGATGTCAGACAGGTAACAAGGCATCCATCTTTTTATATAGTGAGCGTAAAGGCTTCATGCACAGCTGATTGGACACCACCGCCAAGCACCGCGCCGCCACCAGCCACATAGATGAAATCACCAATCGCTACGGCACCAACCGCGTGGCGGGGGGTGGGCATCGGGGCATGAGACTGCCAGCTATCAGTCAGTGGATCATAGCTTTCCATTTGACCAAAAACAGTTTGTTGGCCTGCTTTGTTGATAATCCCCCCTTCGCCCCCCATCGCATAAAAGCGATCTTTGTATAAGACCAATCCATGTCCTGAACGAGCGGTGGGTAAAGCCTTGCGGATATCCCATGTGTCTTTGTCGCTTAAATAAACATGGTGTAGATCGGTATTATACTCAAACGTATTAAACCGCCCTCCAATGATATGAATGGCATTGTTATAGGCTACCACACCAACATGATCCCGCGCGCCGGGGAGTGCTTTGCGACCCGACCACCGATCTTCTTTCGGATCATAGACTTCATGCCAGCCGACACTGGCACGTTCGGCTGTGGGAGATGAGGCGCCGCCAATCAAATGCACTTTACCATTTAGGGCCACCGCTGCTGCAGCGCCGCGTGGACGTGTCAAAGGCGCAATCGAGGACCAACGGTTCGCTGATGGGTCATACACATAAGCAAGTGGATCGGGATTGCGGTTTTGTTCGAGAAAGCCACCAAGCGCATAGATGCGCCCGTCAAGCGTTGTCACGGCTACATGATTGGCTCCGCGCGGCAACGGGGCGGCCTCAAACCAGCGATTATCATTGGGGTCATAGACGTGGTGATAACCGCGATCAACCCGCCCCTCCCCATAGCCGCCAATAACATGGAGCCGCCCCGCTAATTCTGTGGCCCATGCCATTTCGCTGCGCGGTATAGGAAGTGCCGCACGTTCTATCCAGCGTCCCGGTGGTCCTTTAGGGGCTGGGCTATTGAGAGATCGTTGCGCTTCTTGATCCGGGGTTAGATGATGGGGGCTGCCATCCTGCAGTTTGGCATAGGGTGAAGCGGATGATTTCGCTTCCGGTAAAGCATGATGCTGTGCAAGAGAGGAGGCTTGTAAGCCAATCACAGGTAGCCCACCAAGCGCCATGCCAAGAAAATGTCGCCGATCAATAGCCATGGCTTCTCCTCTTTTCTTTATGGTTTAGGGACT
>CAWUMW010000187.1:0-4700 GCA_963923415.1 uncultured Hyphomicrobiales bacterium
ATTCATAGCCAAGCTCTTTGAGCTTTTCGCGAAACGCATGACGCCCCGAATGTTTCCCCATCACCAATGAAGTCTTGGTTACGCCGACCGATTCCGGTGTCATGATTTCATAGGTTTGGGTATTTTTCAGCATGCCATCTTGATGGATACCGCTTTCATGCGCAAAGGCATTACGCCCCACAATGGCTTTATTGTACTGCACCGGAAAGGACGAGGCCGCCGAGACCAATTTGGACGCCCGCATCAACATGGTTGCATCCACACCGGATTGATAGGGCAACACATCCTGACGGGTTTTTAACGCCATCACCACTTCTTCCAAAGCCGCATTGCCGGCCCGCTCGCCAATGCCATTGATCGTGCATTCGACTTGGCGCGCGCCACCTTCAATTCCCGCCAATGTATTGGCAACCGCCAAGCCCAAATCATTGTGACAATGCACCGAGAAAATGGCTTGATCGGAATTAGGCACCCGCTCGCGCACCGTTTTGAACAAAGCCCGATATTCATCAGGCACCGTATAGCCGACCGTATCGGGAATATTGATGGTCGTCGCACCAGCACGAATTGCAGCTTCAACACAACGGCACAAAAAATCGATCTCAGTGCGCGTGCCATCTTCAGCGGACCATTCCACATTGGCAACCAGATTGCGGGCCCGGGCGACAGATTGCGAAACCAGATCGAGAACCTTCTCAGGCTCCATCTGCAATTTATATTTCATATGCACAGGTGAGGTTGAAATAAAAGTATGAATGCGTGGGTTTTTAGCATGGCGAACCGCTTCCCCCGCCCGTTCAATATCTTTTTGTCCGGCCCGTGCCAAACCCGCCACTTGGGCATTTTTTACCACCCGGGCAATTTCAGTCACCGATTCGAAATCGCCATTTGAGGCAATCGGAAAGCCCGCTTCAATCACGTCAACACCCATCACATCGAGCAATTGCGCAATTTCGAGCTTCTCCTCCAATGTCATGGTGGCGCCGGGCGATTGTTCGCCATCGCGCAATGTGGTGTCAAAAATAATGATTCGATTGGCATCAACTGTCTTCGTCATTGTCTACATCCTTGGTAACGGCGGCTTGTAACACCCTGCCTGAAAATTTTTCGCTATTGGAAAAAGAACGATCGACCAATCCCCTGAGCGCCTAGGCAAAAGCCCGTCCAGCCCTCAGGGGCGGCTAAGGAGCAGCAGCAAGTTAAGGCCGTGGGCAGATGTCCGCGCCAATAAAACCGCACAGCCCTCTGCACGCATAAAACGCGTCAGATCCTGATCGTGATGGGCTGCCATGATGGCCACGCGCGCAATCCTTTAAAAAGGTTAATTCAACCATTCAACCCCATCAGTCTATACAATGGGCCTGCGCATCGCAAGAGAAAAGACAAAAGACCCCCTTTTGCGCATAAATTGGTGCTCATCCTTCCCCTACAGGCCGCCCCCTCTCACCACAGACCCATCTTGACGCAGGGGAGAGCCAGTGTCCAAAGTGGGCCCCACACGATTTCAAGGATCACATCATGCGCGTCTTTTTAGTCCACCCTTCCAAATTCATGCTCGCTTTGCTTCTGCCTGTGTTGAGCGCCTGCCAAAGCCCATCCCAGCCTGCCTCTCCCTTGAGTGGTTCCACTGCCCCTTCCGCTCAGGATTATGCGCAATTGCCAGCGGGTGTAACGCCGCAAAATTTTCATCTCCCCACCCAAAAAGGATGCAGTGGTGATATTGCCCGCTTTGCCGCAGTGATCGACAATGATTTGGCCTCCGGCCACACAACCGACAAGGTCAATCAAGCCATTCATGCTGAACTCAATAAAATTGCGCAGACCTGCCCGGCCCAAGATGAAGCAGCTTCGCAAGCCGTCCGAGCTTTGAAGTCAAAATACGGTTATCCAAGCAGGGATTAATGTATCGGGATTCATGTGCCGGGATTCATGTCTTTGAGGGGGAGCGCATCACCGCCATGCCCCTCAAAACGAAACGCACTTAAGCCAGCCTCGCTTAAGCCAATACAGTGGCAAACCAATCAAGCAAATAAGGATGCATTTTTTCTGGCACCAAATCCGCTTGACTGCGCACAATATGCAACCCCGCTAATTCAGGCTGATCTTGCTGACTGTGCCATTGCGTAAACTGTGCAACCGCTTCATCGGCTGTCAGATGCAAATCAGCATGGCATAAAAAGGCAACGCGCAAATCTTCTTCCACTAAAGTGATGCGCTCAGCAAAGGTCACTTGCGCTCCACCAAAGCCAGTTTCCTCAAGCAATTCACGCGCAGCGCTGCCAAGAATATCAACCTTTGTTCCGTGGCAATCATCAAGATCAGGCGTTCCGGCGGGAAAATAAATTTTCCCAGCATTCGATGTCCGCGCACCCATCACACCTAATACATAAGCCCCATCGCTGGCCTGCAACGCTGCACAGGAAAATCCATTGCGCACGGTGGGGTCGGGCTGCCCCCAATCACGCAACGCCATAAAATGCGAATAACGGGTCTGGAAATAACTGCTTTTATAAACATCCCCTTCGACATGGCCTTGATGCATCAACAACACAATGCCATCAAAAACACCTGCATTGCCCGCCTGAATCTGCTGCCAATAGGCTTCGATTTCCTGAGCATGGGCTTCTTGCCAAATCCATTGAAATGGCTCAAGGCGCGCATCGATCTGTCGGAGTGGCGTTATTTGACACCGGGCCATATCACACTCTTTCTGCAACAAAAACACGCTCAGGTGAGAGCATTTCATTTTGCGCCTGCACGAGCGGCAATTCTGCAACCCGCAAACGCAACATCGCCATCAATAAGGCAAAGATCATTGAACCGACTCTCTCTAAAATAGCCTTAGGCGGATAGTTTTTCAGAAAATGATAGAGCACAAGACACGCAGCGACATCGCCCGCACCATTGGGCGACAAGGGAAGATGCGGCAAACGCAAGCGCCATATTTCCCCTTTGCATGACAAGACCATATCAAGGGCTTGGCTTGGTGTATCCGCAAGCGAGGCCGATGTCAGACAAATAAGCTGCGGGCCTTTGCTATGGAGCAAATGCAAAGCAAGCCGAAGGCTTTCAAGGTCGGAAATACGAATATCCGTCATATATTCCAATTCAAAAAGATTAGGCGTGATGAGATCGGCTTGGGTGACAGCCCGCTTTTTGAAAAATTCGGCAATCGCGGGCGCAACAAAAAAACCACGCCCAACATCACCCATCACAGGATCACAACACCATATAGATTTTTTATTCGCTGCTTTGGCCATGGCAACCGCCTCCAAAACAGCATCCCCCAAGGAGGGCGCACCAAGATAACCAGATAAAACAGCCTCACACCGAGCAAACAGTCCGCGCCGCTCAATCCCTTGCAACAAAGCCTGCACCTGATCTGCAGATAAAACATGCCCTTCCCAATCGGCATAGCCTGTATGATTGGAAAATTGCACAGTGTTCAACGGCCAAACATCCATACCCATGCGTTGCAGCACAAAGGCCGCTGCCGCATTTCCGACATGCCCATACACAACATGGGATTGGATGGATAAAATTGACATGGCAAATCCGTTAGAAGAAGCAAGTCCGTTAGAAAAAAGGGAGGCCGCCCCCCCTTCTTTCAGCATCAAGCCTTGTGATTAGCGAACCGTTTCGGACGCTTTTTTAGCAAATTGACCCTCAAAAGTTTTGGTCAAATCAACCTGAGCCCCCTTGAGCTCGTCATCATATTTAACCAGCATATCATTGGCGCTTTTCATGCCCGCAGCTGGAATAACCCCCGTCAGCGAATAAGTCGGTTTGGAGTTTTTAACCGCCAACATGTAAAGACCTTTATCCCCCAACAGGTATTCTTCCGGTACCGTTGCGGCAATCTCTTCAGGGGTTGCTTTGGCGATCCATTGCAACGCCTTATAAAGCGCATTGGTTGCCGCCTGCACAGTATTTGGATTTTTATCGATAAAGTCTTTCTTCAGATAAAGGACTGCAGCCGGATTAGAACCGCCGAATAACGCACGCGTTCCCTCTTCCGTGCGGGTATCCACCACGACTTTAATATCGCCCTCTTTCTCTAACATCGACAACACAGGCTCAAGATGCGAGATGGCATCAATCTGACCATTGCGGATAGCAGCAAGCGCTGACGCTGCGGAACCTACGCCAATGAAAGAAGCATCTTGGGGCGTCAGTCCTGCTTGCGCGAGCACAAAATTCGCCATCATATTGGTTGAAGAACCGGGCGCCGTGACGCCAATTTTCATCCCCTTCAAATCGGCAGGCCCTTTATAAGTAGCCGCTTTAGCCTTGCTCACACCAATTGCAATTCCGGGAAACCGCCCCAATTCAAGTACGGCGCGAATATCCTGTCCTTTGGCTTGCATCCGAATGGTATGTTCATAAGCCCCCGTGACCAGATCAACCGATCCGCCCACCAAGGCCTGCAGGCTTTTCGCTCCTCCCGCAAAATCATTAATTTCAACATCAAGGCCCATGTCTTTAAAATAGCCTTTGCGTTCAGCAATCGTCAGCGGCAAATAATAGAGCAAAGATTTTCCACCCACGCCAATCACCAATTTAGGTTTTTCAATTGTTTGGGCTTGCAGCGCAGATACAGGCGCTGCCCATGCAACAAGCAGTGTAAACCCTGCCCACAAAATCCGTGTAAAATTGACCATGCGCTTAACTCCCTTTCTGCATCTGAACCGTTGTTGTTC